>JADFQH010000055.1 GCA_022561895.1 Methanobacteriota archaeon
ATCAGTCAGGAACGGTGATTCTTCGACGGTTCCGTTCTGCAGTACGACCTCGGTAAGTGCGGCTCCAATTTCAATCATGTGTAAGGTAGTTCTCGGTGTCGTTCAACGGCTTCGAACACGCTATTCTCGCCACGCGGTGACTATAAATCCCCCGAAAGAATTCGACATAGCTAAGCCCCCTCATTGGGGCTCAGACTGCCGTGTCTGGCAATAACACGAATTTTCGCTCGAAGCGTTCTGTCATTCCGAACGACAGTCGATAAAAACCGAAATCGAACGGGCTTAATCTGCCGGTTGCGCTCGATCGTCGCCGAAGGGTTCGTACTCCTCGCCGCCGCCCTCGTAGAACTTCTGGAAGAACTCGACGTACTCCAGACGCAGCATCTGGATGCCCGCCGCAGTAATTCCAAGTATTAAGACGAGGATGTGGCCGAGGACGAAGACGGCCACCGCCGCGAGGATCGCAACGACTAAGATGAGCAGCGAACCGGAGTCAACGCCGATCCAGACCAGACCGGGGAAATCCTGCGTGTAACTGCTCACGTCGGTTCCCGGCAGGCGGAAGTAGGTGTAGCCCTCCTCGGTCGAATATCCGCCGAAGACGATCAGGTTCACCGCAAAGGCCATCCCGCCCTTTGCGAGCAGGACCGCAACCATCCGCAGATACGAAAGGACGTGCCCGAACGCCCACGCGGGCGTCTCGAACACGCCAGCGATCCCCTCGCCGATTCCGACCATGACGACGCCGATGACGAACGCGACTAAGCCAGCGATACCCACGATTTCGGGGAGACCGCCGAAACCGATGAACTCGTTGAGTGCGCTTTCGGAGCCGACGAGGAGTCCGGGTTTGCTTCCCGCGAGATGCAGGCTAAAGATCCACGCGAACAGCCCGTTCATCGCGAGGATCCACGATCCACGTTCGTAGATCGCGGCTTTCAGTCCGTGGCCCATCTCGTTGATGAAGCCGATCACCAGACCGATGTTGAGATGCAGCAAGCCAAAAAGGATGCTCACGATGATCCAGAGTTCAGCCCACTGGGTGGTCTGTAACCCCTTATCGAACAGGCCCGCAAGCGGCAGATAAATCCCCATATCGGCCATATGCGCTCCGAAGAGGTCGTCGTACAGATAGCCGAAGATCGCAGTCGAGATACCAGCCCAGACGCCGATCCACCCGAGGGCCTTCATCGCCTCCGAGTCGAATCGAAGGAGGAACGCTCCCATCGCGATGTACAGGAGTCCATACCCGATATCGCCGATCATGAATCCGAACGCCAGCGGGTAGGTGAGAAACACCAGTAGGGTGGGGTCGAGCTCGGTGTACTTCGGTCGGTTCACCAGATTGACGAGCAGTTCGAACGGTTTTGCAGCACCGGGATTGTCGAGGACGACCGGCGGTTTCTCCTCGTGCATGGTCGTCTCCTGTCCCCCGTCGGCTCTGACCTCCTCGCCGCCGTCGGTCGCGGCCGGTTTTTCGGCGGGCGCTTGCTCCGTCTCGCCGCGATCCGAGGAGTCGGACTCAGCGACCGGCTCCGCGTGGCCGTCGTGGGTGACCCGTTCTAGCTCATCGACGACGACCCGCTCGCCGACGGACTCGGCGAGCGCCGATTCGAACTCGGAGTACTGCTCCGAAAGAACCCACCCCTCCGCGATGAAGGAGTGTTCGGTCGTCGCAAACGAAAGCGGGATCTCCGCCTTTTGGACATCGATCGAAAGCTGTTCCTCGACGGCGAGAAGAAAGCCCGCGGCGTCGAGCTTCAGCTCTTCTATATCCGCTTCGACCTCGTCGAGTTTCGCGTCGATCTCCTCCTTTCGGGCTTCGAGATCGGCGACGTACTCCTCGGGACTCGTCTCCGCTTCGGGAACCGAAAGCGCGGTTGCCTCGACGTTGACGAGTACGTCCGCAAGCACGTCTTCATACCCCTCCTCCGGATAGACGAAGACCGCGACGATGCCGTCCTCGGCAAACGTCTCGAACTCCTCGATTCCCTCCGTCTCCGAAAGCTCTTCTTCGATCTCGTCTTCGCGCCCCTCGACGACCGCGGTGTCGAGTGCGTTGTACCCCGAGAGAAGGTCGAGATCGATCCCGAGTCTCGCGAAGGGGCGAACCGAGGCGAGGCGGTCGTCGATGTCACGATGCTCCTCTCGCAGTTCGGCCCGCCTGTCATCGAGCTCGTTGACACGCCCGCGTACGTCCTCGATCTCGGCGTCGATCTCCTCGTCGGTGACGATTCGGCTCGGACCGGCATCCTCCTCGTCGATGTTGAGGATGCTCTCGATCGAGCGAACGGTGACGAGCGTCTCCGAGAGTGGTTCGGCCTCCGGCCGGGTGTCGCCGACGCGAAATCCCTCCCATCGGTCGTCGTAATCGACGACGTGCAGGAGGTTGAGTTCGTGGACCGTCTCGATGACCTCCTCCATCACCGCTTTCGATCCCGTTACCGAGACCTTGCTCATTCGCTCAGGTCTGAGCATGCACCGCCTCCTCGAACTGTGAGACGACGAACTCGATGACCTCCTCGCGCTGTCCCGCAGAGCGTGATTCGAGGCGGTCGCGCTCCTCCTCGCCGCGCGCGAGGATCTCCTCTCGTTCTCCATCGATCTCTTCTCGGGCTTCTGCGAGGCGCGTTTCGGCGTCCTCTTCTGCCTCCTCGCGGGCCTCCTCGCGGATGTCGTCCGCGCGGGCGCGAGCGTCGTTGATGCGCTCTTCGCGTTCGCGCTCGGCCTCCGAGACGATCTCGTCGGCCTCCGCTTCGGCCTCTTTGATCCGGTCTAAAACCTCTGGCCTCGGCATACTGTAATCAGGACGAAGGTTGCATGACGGGCTATAAGGGCGTTGCGAAACTCACAGCATGAGCCGCTCATCTTTTACGCTGTTGACAGAGATCTTGGATTTCTGACTGTTAACCAGAACGCGAAGTGTTCTGGCCACAAAACGCGACTCGCGCCCTGCGGTTGCTCGTCGCGACCGCTCGCTCACTGCGTTCGTCACCGGCGGCTTCGCCGCCGGTTTCCAGCGGGACCGAAGGTCCCGCTCGGTTCGCGGAGGGAGTGCTCGTTCAGAACGCCCACCTGAAAACGAGTGACACGATACATTCATTGATAGATTATAGATAGGTCAACATCGCAACGTGTAGATGCCCGTCGGATACGACTTCTCCCCGATCTCGTGTTTTCCCGCGCCAGTTCGGTCGAAACCACGAGCCTCGTAGAATCGTCGTCCAGTTTCGTTGCCCGACAGCATTTCGAGGTAGAGAGTATTCACGCCATCGGGGAGGAGTTCGAGACCCCGTTCGAGAAGTGCAGTTCCGAGACCCCGTCCCCAGCAATCGGGTTCGACGTAGATCGCCTTTAGCTCGGCTTCTCCCCGACCGACGGACTCCTTCGTTTCGTCCTCTTCCCACCGGAAGTCCGCGAACCCGCGAACGGTTTCGTCGGTATCAGTCGCTACCAACACTCCATCTCGGTTTTCACGAAGTCGTTCGAACCAGTACTGAACCTCCTTGTCCGAGGGATCGACCGACTGCTGCTGGAGGATTTCGTCCGGGAGTAGCCCGTCGTAGGCCTCCCGCCACGCCAGTCCGTGAACCCTGATCAGCCCCCGAACATCGGCCTGATCTTCCAACCGCCGGACGTTCATCGATCATGGATCTTCGCGATTGTATATAAAATCCGTGTATCAGACAGCGCTCACGCTGCCCAGTTCGAGAAGCGGGAAACGGAACGCATCAGTTCACGGCGGATTCTCAATGGTGTTCACAATCCCCATATCCTCGCTCTCGTAGCCGTGTCGCCACGCTTTCACTACGGCCAGTGCAACCAAGTCCGGAAGCTCGACCTCGATACAGGAGGGTTCCGCGTCGGCTCGCGCTGCGTCCGGCGGTGGGTGGAAATGCTTTTCAGGTGAGTGATAAGGGCGGTTGTCACTGCTTTCCGGTGATCGTCTGTGCGGGTCCGCGATCACCGGGAAGGGACGACAACCGTCATTATGTGGGTTTGGATGGCGGTCGAACCGAAAATCGAGGTCGGCGTCCGGTTCCCGATAGTGAAAGCTGTAGTAGCCCCGGCGGCTCCAGCGAATATCGAACCGTTCGGGTCCGTGAAAACCGTCGGAAAGCGTGATCGAAAGCGTCGTCGGATTCTCGGATGAATCGAACGAATACTCGGAAGCGAACGGCTCATACTGTCGGCTGTACGTACCGAAACACCGCCAGCAACGAGGAGCCGAACTACTGGCGATATCAGCCAGCACATCACAACCATCTAAAAAGAGTTACAGCCGACAGTATCCTGTCGTTCGAATCGATCCCGAATCCGAGAGAGCGCGCTGGCGTCTGGCTGGCCGAAGCCCTGTTCGCCATCGGCCATTTTAGACTTCAGCGAGATCGCGGGCGCGTTTGAACGAGAGTGCGGCCTGCGCCCTTGCGAGGTTCCCTCGGGCCGCTTGCCACTCCGTCACGTCGCTCCACGGATCGGCCGGGCCGTCCTCGAACTCGCTCGTGAGTGCGAGCTCCTCGGGGGACTCAACACCGTAACGCTCGCGGTAGGCGTCGACCTCGTCTTTCAGCTCCGCGATCTCACGAACCAGTTCGTTGTTGGTTCGGTTTCGTTGCAACTCCTGTATTCGATCCATCAGATACCGATCCTCGTTTCGTACGTATCGAGTCGTTTGTCCACTTTCGACCGCGTTCGCGGTGTTCAACCCCACGAGACGAACGAGATGTTTTCGCGCCGTCGATTCACTGACGTGGGCACGCTCTGCGATCTCGGCGGCCGTTTCTGGCTCCCGTGTCTCCTCGATGACCGCCTCAACACGATCAAACCCATCAGTTGCCGCGATCCACTCCTCAATTGCCTCCTCGTTCGGATCGAACTCCGGCATCGTCCGTGCTACGGCCGGTAGTCGTAAATAATTATCGAGGGGTTCGAATAATCGTTCTGTCGAGCGCGGACGAATTGCTCTCGAATGTCGACCCATCGTGACTCAGCGTCAAAAGGGAGGATTAAATGAACACGACCCGAACTCCCGTCAATGGGAGTCCTCGAAGACAAGGCGCGCGCCCGGCTGTTTTAGAAGTATCTCTCGAAGGTCTACGACCGAGTCAATCCCTTCGTTTGGAACGAGGCGATGCGCGGACAGGCCCTTTCGATGCTCGACATTGAGGAAGGAGACCGCGTCCTCGACGTGGGCTGTGGGACGGGCTTTGCCACCGAAGGAATCCTCGAACACACCGAGAACGTCCACGGACTCGATCAGAGCCCCCACCAGATCGAAAAAGCATGGGCAAAGTTGGGCAAACACGACCCCGTCAGCTTCTATCTGGGCGACGCTGAACGCCTTCCATTCAGGGATGACAGCTTCGACATCGTCTGGTCATCGGGTTCGATCGAGTACTGGCCCAACCCCGTCGAAGCTCTAAGAGAAATCCGCCGTATCACCAAACCGGGCGGACAGGTGTTGATCGTCGGCCCGAACTACCCGAAAACGGGGATCATGCAGAAAGTTGCGGACTCGATCATGCTGTTTTATGACGCCGAAGAGGCGGACAGGATGTTCGCCGAGGCCGGGTTCGAGGCGGTCGAACACCGGCTGATGGGCCCCTCCTACGATCCTGACATCGCGATCACCTCCGTTGCCGAGGTCACCGACTGATAAGGACTACAACAGTTCTTATGACCATTATGCGGTCGTTTCGACCGTCGCGATCGGAAGATCGTTCTCGAAGATTCGGATCTCGACCGTGCTTCCGGGTTCGGGATGAGGGGGGTTGTTACTTGCAAGCGTGAACCCGACGGACTCGTGTGTGTCCCACGTCGAATCAGATTGCGTGTTAAACGGACCGGATGGGAACCCGATGAGACCACTCGAACTGCCCGGTACTGGCTGTGTTTCCAGCTCCGTTCCATCGACCAGAACCACTAACGAAAGTTCGTGTACGTCGAGCGGACCGCCCCGTTCGAGGGTGAGCGTAATCTCGTTTTCCGGGGCGTCGACCTCGCCGGAGATAACCACTACGGAGGCCGGTTTCGACGGCTCGTACGCGAACGCCATCGCGCCAACGGTAACGCTCAGCAACACCGTACAGGCGGCGAGCAGGACGATGCCGATCACCGGCGAGATCGCACGGTTCACACCGCTTTTGCCCACCTGATCCGTTATGAACTTTCCTCGTCCGATGGGGAGCGGGCGGTCGCCGAATCCTCGGAGACGGCGAGTTCGATCTCCGTCGAGCCGACGGTCGCGGTGATCGTCATCGAATCGCGCGGGGCGACGAACCAGACCTCGCCCGCCTCGTTCGTCGTTCCGACGGTGCGGTTGTTGAGTGCGACCTCACCCGAAAGCGGGGCATCGGTCCCGGCATCGGTGAGCGTCACCTTCGCCGGTCCGCCCGGAACGGTCCGACTGACCGTCACATCGACGCCGGCGTCCGTCTCCTCTTCGATGAGCGTGGTTTCTGTCGAACCGAGATCGAACGTCTGGAACTCACGGTAGACCTCGCCCGTCGCGGTGTCGAGATAGACCGTCAGCGAACCCTGTGCGTGGTTACCAACGCCGCGATGAGTCCCGTAGCCTACCTCGCTGTAGCTCCAGCGCGCATCGGAGAACACACTGGGATACAGCTCCTCGATCCGGTCTTCGGACTGACCGAGGCTCCCGTACTGGGACTCACCGTCCGGATTTCGGTGGTCGATTCGGTGGGCTTCTCGATGGTAGTCCCCGCCGTCGACGACGCCGAGAATGACGCCTTCACCGTTGGTTTCGACGTAGGCCCGCGTCGAGTCCGCCTCGCCGCGCAGCATCTCCGCAACCCGCTCGCGGACGGGACCCTGCATCGTCAGCGTCTCGACCTCCATCGTCTCGATCCGATCGGTTAGTGAGACGCCCGAAACGTCGTTTGCGTGCTCTTCGAGCGTTGCAATCGAATCATCGAGGGCGACGGCGTTCGTGTGGACGATCGCGAGCTCCGAAAGCAGCTCGCGCTCCGTGTGATCCCCCTCGTAGTACCCGGTGTAGGCGGCCTGCTCACGATCACGGAGCTGCTCGACCGACTGTGAGAGACGACTCTCTTCCTCGCGCAGGATCGCTCTGCGCTCGGCGTCCGAGTCGGCCGCCTCCATCCGGGCGTCGAGGCGATGGTCGTCGTACCGGGATTCGAGGCGGTTCGCGTCGTCGTCGAGCGTCGCTCCAACGTCGATCGTCACGTAGCCATCGCCGCTTGCAGCCGGTCCGTCCGAAAGCGTGAGCCATTCGACTGCTCCCTCTTCGAACGTCGTCTGCTGGTTCCGTGGCTCGGAAGCGACCGGCTCGTTGACCACGCCGGGGAACGCAACCGCCGGTAGCGAGCAGACCAGAAGGACAGCAACAACCAGCGGGAACAGTCTGGCCATACGAGCTTCGGATGTCTCTTCTAGTACAAAAAGTATCCGACATAGATCAATTAAACAGCATCTGAAAGCAGAACGCCATGAGATCGTTGTAGATTCATTTATTTAGCATGGAAAGCATTTTCTCCCCCCGGCTACCACTGCTACTGTATGCGGGTGTCCGTCACCGTCGTCGTCGCCCTCTGTCTAGTGACCACCTTCGGGGGGATGGCCGTCGGTGTCGGGCCGGTGACGGGCCAGCAGGACGGCGTCCCATCAGATATCGATAACAACACACAGACCATCGAAATCTGGATCGACGGGGATGGCGACGCGAACATATCCATTTACAAACAGTTCGCGCTGGATGACGACGAGGATCGGACGGCGTTCGAGCAGCTCACCGAGGAGTTCGAGAACGGCGAGGCGAGCGAGGAACTCTCGGCGGAGGTGTTCGAGCGTCTCGCGGCCGACGCCGAAAACGAGACCGATCGCGAGATGGAGATCACGGACGTCGAACGGGAGAGCGAAGCGACGAACAGCACGGGCACCCTCCGACTGAGTTTCGTCTGGGAGGGCTTTGCGGACGCCGAAAACGACAGCATCGAGATCGGTGACGTCTTTCTGATAGAGGAGGAGTCGTGGCTGCCCTCGCTTTCGGCGGATCAACGACTCGTCATTCACTCGCCGGAGAGGTACGCGGTCGAGAACGCGGAGACGCCGGTCAACAACGGCGTGCTCGTCTGGGAGGGGCCGACCACGTTCGAGGACGACGAACTCGAAGCGACGTTCGTCCCGAGCGGGCAGGTGAGCGAGGGCTTTTCGCTGCTCACCATCGGACTCGGTCTCGGACTCGTGAGCATGATCGTTTTGTTCATATTTCTCCTCTCGCAGCGTCGTGATGAGCGACCGCTTACGGCGATGGCAGCGAGCGACGACCGGGGCTGGGCGACGCTGCTTACGCCCGCGACCGATCGTACGGAGGAGCGACCACCGGAGCCTGCATTCACCGATCCCGACCAACCCGAGTCCGATCCCGATCCGTTCGCGGGCGTCGACGAGGAGCTGCTTTCGGACGAGGAGCGTGTCGTTCGGCTGCTCGAAGCCAACGACGGCCGGATGAAGCAGGCGAACATCGTCACCGAGACGGACTGGTCGAACGCGAAAGTCTCCCAACTGCTATCGGCGATGGCCGAACGCGACGAGATCGAAAAGCTACGGATCGGGCGGGAGAATCTCATCACGCTCCGCGAGGAGTAGCTTCCGAAAACGTTTACCACGGTGCTGGAGAAGGGTCGATCATGAAGGCTCTCGTGACCGTCGCGGAGGTGGCGACCGTCGAGGATGAGTTCGAGATCGATGGCAACGCCATCGACGAGCGATACCTCGAATACGACCTGAACGAGTGGGACGACTACGCCGTCGAGGAGGCGGTCCAACTGAGCGAGGACGGACTCGTCGACGAGGTCGTCGCGGTGACGATCGGTCCCGAACGAAGCGAGGAAACGATCCGCATGGCGCTTGCGAAAGGCGCGGATCGCGCCGTCAGGATCTGGGATGATTCGTTCGATGGACTGCTCGACGTCGCCGCAAAAACCGAGGTCCTACAGGCGGTCGTCGAAGACGAACAGCCCGACCTGATTCTCTCGGGCGTCCAGACCGGCGACGCGATGTTCGGCGCAACGGGTGTCTCGCTTGCGGCCGCAATCGACTACCCGTGGGCAGCCGTCGTCAACGATCTCGAGTTCGACGGCGAGATCGCGAGCGTTCACCGCGAACTCGAAGGGGGCGTCGAGGAACTCACCGATGTCGAAACGCCGGCCGTCCTCACGATTCAGACCGGGATCAACAAACCCCGGTATGCGAGCCTTAGAGGGATCCGCCAAGCCCAACAGAAAGAGATCGCCCAGAAGACGCTCGCGGATCTCGGTCTCGATGGGGTCGAAAGCGAACTCGAACTGACTGAGATGTACGAACCGGAAGTCGAGAGCGACGCGACGGTCTTCGAGGGGAGCGCGGAGGAGACCGCCGGAGAGCTTGCGAACGTCCTTCGCGAGAAGGGGGTGGCACAATGAGTGACGTTCTTGCGATCACCGAACACCGCCGCGGCGAGCTTCGAGACGTGAGCTACGAGCTCGTTTCGGCAGGACGGGAGCTCGCCGATGATCTCGGCGGCGACCTCCATCTCGCGGTGATCAGCGGACAGGTCGAGGAGTTCGCGGGGTCGCTTTCGCGGGAGGGCGTCGATACCATTCACACTGTGAGCGAGGGCGAGGAGTTCAACCACGACATCTACACACAGGTCACGGAACGGCTCGCCGACGAACTCGATCCGTCAGTTATACTCATGGCGAACACGGTCAACGGACTGGACTACGGTCCGGCAGTCGCCACCCGATTGGGACGGCCGCTCGTGACCGATGTCATCGGCGCAAGCTTCGACGGCGAGACTCTGACTGCGACCCGCGAGATGTACGGCTCGAAAGTCGAGACGAGGGTCGAGGTCGGTTCTGAAGAGGTGGCGGTGACGATCCGTCCCGGCGAGTGGCCCGAAGCGAACGGGAACGGGAACCCCGAGATCACCGAGTTCGACGCCGCGATCGACGAATCGGCGGTTCGCTCGACGGTCACCGGCTTCGAGGAGGTCGGTGGCGGTGACGTCGATATCAGCGACGCCGAGGTGCTCGTTTCGGTTGGTCGGGGAATCGACGAAGAAGAGAACATCGAGCTCGTCGAGGAGTTAGCAAAAGCGCTCGGCGCGACGCTTTCTGCCTCCCGTCCCATCGTCGACAACGGCTGGCTGCCGAAGAACAGACAGGTGGGTCAGTCGGGCAAGTCCGTCACCCCGGAGGTCTACATCGCCATCGGCATCTCGGGGGCGGTACAGCACGTTGCGGGGATGAAAGGCGCGGAGACGATCGTTGCGATCAACGACGACCCGAACGCGCCGATCTACGACATCGCCGATTACGGGATCGTGGACGATCTCTTTGACGTGGTTCCGGCGTTGATCGCCGAGTTCGAGTAGCGGTCCGCGAACGAGCAACGCGGGGCGGCGAAGTCGCCTCGGCCTGTGCGAGCGGTCTTCGTCATTAGCGCGAAGCCAGATGACGCTACCGTTATACTGTTGGCGAGCCTATACTGTATGGTTCTATCGGTAGAATCGCTGATAACAATGGCAATCAACGTACAGTCTTTCGGTTTGAACGATCGGTCAACAGCCCGGATCCACCGGGCGGGTACGGCCGCGATCGCCGGTGCGATCGCGCTCGCGCTCAGCCTGCTCGGACACGACGCCGCGAGGGTCATGGGCATCGACGGCAACATCGACACACCCGGCACACTTGGATTCTTCCTGAGCTACGCCACCCTCACCGTCGGATGGGGGCTGCTGTTCGTCGGCTCGCTCGGGTTCGCGTGGATGGCGTTTCGCTCGGGTGATCGCCTGCTGAAGGCCGGCGTCAGTCTCGTGAGCCTCGGTCTGGGCGGGACGACCCTCGGGTTCGGCTTCGCTGCACTGGTCGGCCTCGTCGGGCGTGGCGATCTCGCCATGATCGGCGAGCTGATCGGCGCGCCAAGCATGATGCTCGTCTTCACGATCGGCTCGCTCGTCACGGGGGTCGCGCTAGTACGATCGAAGATCGTCTCCCGGACGATCGCGTGGCTGATGGTTGCGACCGGACCCGCAATGCTGTTGGGTGCGCTGGTCGTCCCGGTCGGGATCGGGCTCGACCTGCTGCTGTTCGCCGGTCCGCTCTGTGCGGCGTGGATCCTGATCGGGCGCGAACTGCTCGCCACGAACACGACGACGACCGAACCGGATGCGGTGACCGCGTAAGCCCTCGCCGATCCTCATTTTCGTCGGATTCGCCCCGATTCGTCACGTACTTCCCCCGACCACCCCGAGGGACGGGTAATGGAGTACCTCGAACGTCGGCGTGCGCTCGTCGACGAGCGCTTGGAGAGCGTCGTCGAAGCAGGACGACAGGTCGTTGGCTATGCGATCATTTTAACGAACGACTCTAACTACTGGACCGTCTCTCGCAAGAACGACCCAGTAGACGCCGAATTCAGAATCCATGAAGGCCGCGTTCTGGCGGGTCAACTTAGTTGGGACCCCAGCGCATCGCAAGGAACCACGCGGGGTCGAACGGGTTCAATCCACCTTACGGGCTCGTACCGATTAGCATGGAGAGATTACTCCACAGTTGATGCACAAAAACAGAGCGGATTTCGTTGTGCGCTAGTCCGAGTTTCCGGCGAACAGAGTAGCTTTCCGCGAAAGATGAAAGCATACGTATAACACTATGCAAGAATAGCGGTGGCGTATTGCCGCAAATGCTTAAGGTCAGTTCCTGCAGCTTGCCAAAACTTCGGAAACACTAAACGGCCTTCGCGTGCTATATTATCCTCGCCGCATTAGGCTTAATATTAGCTCTTGATAAGGATGCCCCCGTAGCTTGTTTGGTTATAGGAGTATCCGCCCAATAGACTTAATTTTGAAATGCAATCAGACCAGGGGACCGGGGGTTGAATATTCGATACACGGCAGGGGTGCCGGAACATTTAGCATTCGAGGCTTCCAACCAAAGTGCAAAGTGTGCCTAATTAGTCTAATTCGCAACACCCCTAGATAATAAGTCATACGGAAACCTCCTATCAACTAGTTCGCATTTGCCGAAATACCTTCTAAGCAGCGGGTCGCGGGTTCGAATCCTGCCTGGGACGCCAACTATCATTTTGCGGAACTTCTGTAAAGGT
>JADFQH010000056.1 GCA_022561895.1 Methanobacteriota archaeon
GACATTTCACAATGGTACGGGGATATCGAATGAACGAAGAAAATATCACCCAACTATCTTCGATGTGTTCCATTTCATATTTCATTGAAACGTTTTCCTCGGATGGTTGCGGGCAGGAATTACTTCTGAGTGCATAGTCATTATCAATACATCCTATAAAAGCGAAAATAGGAATAGTTCTGATTGCTACAGAAACAACTTGTCTTCGTCTCATTAGCACTATTAGCGACACTGATTTCTTACTGGTTTTGGTTTAACGGGATCGCTCTTCAGCGTCAAGAGCATCTAAAAGCTGACCACTCCTCGACAATGTCGGTCTGTTCTTCGGCCGGGTTGAGGACGAACCGAACGGTGTTCTCGTCATCCCCGTTGCCGTTTCCGCCGCCCGTACAGCCGGCCAGCCCAGCAAGTCCGATCGCACCCGCCGTTTTCAAGAACGCCCGTCGCCCCCGTCCGCCGCTGAAATGACGCATCAACCGCATACTCCCGTCTACCGGTAAGATACTTTCTATGTGGACTTTATACTGCTATATCCGACCGGATAGAGGCTTTGGTAGCTTGACGCCGAGAACGGCCTTCGGCGGGCCTATCAACCATTCTACCGGACAGCATATACACACATATATACAATCGTCTGCTCGGTCGTCAGCCGTGGACGGCCCGTACCGCCTCAAGCACCGAGTCGTGGACGTGCCCGTTGGAAACGACCAACCCTCGGCTGTCGTGTCGCCAGCGCTCACCCTCGATATCTGTTACTTTGCCGCCCGCGCTGCGCACGAGGTGGACGCCCGCGACGGTGTCCCACGGATTCGGTCGGAGGTCGCTCAGCGTGCCGTCGAGCGCGCCGGTCGAAACCATTCCGAGGGTCGCCTGCGCGCAGCCAAAGCGGCGCATATCGCCGAACCGCTCGACGATCGCCCGCACGGCCCTCGAATACTCTTCCCGGTGGTCGAAGTCCCACCAGAGGGTGGGCGATATCGTACAGGTTTCGGGATCGACCCGTTCACTGACCTGTACACGATCGCCGTTAAGACGTGTTTCCTCCGCGTCGGCCACGTAGTAGTCCCCGATCGCGGGCATCGCGTTGGTCGCGGCGATCGGCTCGCCGTCGATCGTCGCAGCGACGCTCGTCGCCCAGATCCGAATGTCCCGTACAAAATTATTAGTCCCGTCGATCGGGTCGATCACCCACGCGGGTCCCTCCTCGGGGACTTCTTTGAGTTCGTCTTCTACTCGCGGGCGTTGCCCGCTCGCTTTTTCCGTAGAGCGTGGCTCCACGCTGTCCTCTTCACCGACGATCGCGTCATCGGGAAACTCCTCTCGAATCACCTCGATCACCCTCGACTGGGCGTCCCGGTCGGCCTGCGTGACCACGTCGGTTTTGCCCGCTTTGGTCTCGACGGCGATATCGTCCCGGAAGCGACCGAGTGCGAGGTCGCCGCCCGCACGGGCAGCGCGTTCCGCGACCTCGGCTCGCAGCGTGAGATCGTTCATACTCGCATGGATGGGGCGATCACCA
The DNA here is from genome assembly GCA_022561895.1 of Methanobacteriota archaeon. Lineage (GTDB taxonomy): Archaea > Halobacteriota > Halobacteria > Halobacteriales > Halalkalicoccaceae > Halalkalicoccus. The sequence continues at coordinate 1,520 of JADFQH010000056.1, forward strand.
TAATCAGCCCGCTTTTGACTGCGGGCACGAACATCACCCCATGCAGGCGATCAAGGACGCCGTCCACGACTACATCGAACTCGACGCCCTGTCAAGTGAGCTGCTCGATACGCCCGAGATACAACGCCTGCGGCGCATTCGTCAGCTGAGCACCGTTTCCCTGGTGTACCCCTCCGCGAACCACACCCGGTTCGAACACTCTTTGGGAGTCTACCATCTCGCAAGCGCCGCGGCCGACCACCTCGATCTCGCGCCTACCGATGCACGGAGAGTCCGGGCGGCGGCGCTGCTCCATGACGTCGGCCACGGCCCCTACGGCCACCAGACCGAAGGCGTGATCGAACGTCGATTGAACCGGCATCACGACGAGGTCGGCGACCTGCTCACGGGGGAGATCGCCAACGTACTGGAGCGCTACGGCCATAGCTCCGAAGAAATCGCCGGCCTGATCGCCGGCGAGGGACAGTATGGAGGGTTGATCTCGGGCGATCTCGACGTGGACCGGCTCGATTATTTAGTGAGAGACGCCCATCACACGGGCGTGCCCTACGGCACGGTCGACCACGGGCGACTGGTCCGGGCGCTTTCCTTTCGCGGCGGAGAGCTCGTCGTCGAAGAGGGGAACGTCCGCACCGCAGAAAGCGTCCTGATCGCGCGCACGCTGATGAACTCGACGGTCTACCGCCACCACGTCTCGCGGATCGCGGGCGCGATGCTGGACCGCGCGGCCGAAGCGTTGCTCGATGCGGGCGCGTGCGCTCCCGAGCGCTTTGCACGCTTTACCGATCACGAACTGCTCGACGCACTCTCGGACTGTGATGCGACGGCGGAGTTCGCCCACCGGTTCAGCGAGCGCGACCTGTATAAGCGCGCGCTCTGGCTCGACTGGGCGGTGGTTCCGAAGGAGACCATTGGAATTAGCTACGACGCGACGCGTACGCTCGAAGCCGAGATCGCCGGCAAAGCGGGCTGTGCTCGGGAAGACGTGATCCTCGACGTTCCGGGAGAGCCCTCGATGCCCGAAGCCGAAACCCGCGTGGTGGTCGGCGAGGAGGTGAAACCCCTCTCGGCGGCGTCGTCGCTCGTCTCCGGGCTGGATGCGTGTGCGCGCGACGGCTGGCGCTTGGGGGTGTATGCGCCCGAAGTGCGGGTCGAAGCCGTCGAGAAGGCCGCACGGCGGGTCCTCGGGATCGAGGCTACCGATTGCGGTTGAGCCGCCTTTTGAGGCGCTTTGCGGCCTCGCCCGCGGTTTTGTCGAACTGTTCACCCTCGTCGGCGAAGATAATCCCTCGCGAGGAGTTGACTAACCCCACTCCATCGCTCAACCCGAACTCGACGGCACTCTCGATATCGCCGCCCTGCGAGCCGACGCCGGGCACCAGAAAGGGCAGGTCGGGAACCTGCTCGCGCAAGCTCTCGAGTTCCTCGGACGCTGTTGCACCGACGACCAATCCTACATTGGCGTTCGCGTTCCAGAGATCCGCGAGCGCGGCGACCCGTTCGTAGACCGCGTCGCCGGAGGCGAGTTCCAGATCTTGGAGATCCGCCCCGCCGGGGTTCGAGGTGCGACAGAGGACGAACACCCCCCTGTCCTCGCGAGCCAGAAACGGCTCGACGGAATCGCGGCCCATGTAGGGGTTGACGGTGATGGCGTCGGCCGCGTGATCGCCTTCCAACAGCTTCGCGTACTGGCGGGCGGTGTTGCCGATGTCGGCGCGTTTGGCGTCGAGGATGACTGGAACTCCCTTCCCGCGGGCGTAGGCGATCGTTTCGGTAAGCGCGCGCCATCCCTCACTGTCCTCGTAGAAGGCGGCGTTGGGTTTGTACGCGGCGGCATGTTCGTGGGTTGCGTCGATGATCCGGCGGTTGAACGCCCACTGCGGGAGCTCTTTCTCGTGGAGCTGCTCGGGAACTCTCGACATATCGGGATCGAGACCGACACAGAGAACCGAGTTCGCCACCTGAATCCGCTCGCGGAGCCGCTCGAAGAACGTCATACTCGACCATCGCGGGACGAGGACTATAGTAGCCGTTGAAAGTCAATACACACTCGCTCTGGGGAGTACGGCCGGGTCCGTGATGCCGGCCGCTGCATGCAAGCGGTGTGCAAACGGTTTCAACGGCTACTATAGGGATTATCGTCGCCATCCGGATGGTTTCGCCTCGCGGAAGCCGACACCGTAGTTCGATCTCCGGGGAGGAAATCGATGAACTCCGACGATAATCCCTATAGTTCTGCTGTATGCGGTGCTGAGACGGTCGCTGTTTTGTGGTATCGCAGTGGCCGGTACGAACGCGGTCGCCGGATATGGCGACCGCGTTCGTAGGGCGAGGAAAGGCTGGTTCTCCCGGAAGCGGTGCGCGGTCTTCGGGCGGCTTCGCCGTCTGCTCGCGGCCGCAAAGCGGTCCGCGAGCAGGGTCCGAGGGACTTCGGAGAGTCCCTCGCTACCCGAACGGCCAGAGGGACCGTCGGTCCCTCGCTGTCGCGCACCGCGACTCGGCGGTGCCTGGTGTCTGCGCGAGCGAAGCGAGTGCAGGCTCGGAAGAGCTTCGCTCTTCCGGTGGTCTCGTGAACGAAGTGAACGGGAACTCGGAGCGGCTTTAGCGCTCCAGCGGTCCCGAAAATCGAAGATTTTCTTGATCGGGCGAGAACGGAGTTCCCGCCGACCTCGCGGCGGCAAAGCCGCCGCTCAGCCCAGAAAGGCCGCGAAGCGGCCTTTCCTATGGACCTGCAAAGGGCGAGGGAAACGAGGCGCAACGCGCCTCGGAAAAGCGAACGGCGAAGCCGTGAGCAATCGCTGCCAAGCCGTGCCGAGGGCTTTCGTGCGTAGCGCTTAACACTCGCCTGCTCCTACTTCGCGTATGACCGATTCAGAGGATCGAGACCACCGGTTCTCGAAGGGGCAAGGATTCAGTGAGGCCTACGAGGAGTTCGATCTGGAGCCGCCCGAGATCCGGGTCGATCCAGAGAAGGTCGACCCGGTCGACTCGCGCGTGCTGACCGACCTGCTCGACGAACACAACGTCTCGCGCGAGGATATCGACGTCGAGTCGCTGGTCGACGTGGGTCTCAATTACATGGAGATCAACCGCCACGAGCAAGCGACGGAAACGTTCGAGCGCGCCGCCCGGTTTGCCGAGGAGGATTCCTTACTCGAACAAGAGGCATGGGCGAACAAGGGCGTGGCACATGCCGAACTCAACGAGTACGACGAAGCGATCGGCGCGTACCGGGAGGCGCTCAGAATCGCCGACCGGTCGGAGCACGCCGCGGTCGCCGAAACCAATCTCGCCTATGCGCTCTGGGAAACCGGCAAGACCGAGCAGGCTCTTGAGCACGCGGAGCGAGCTGTCGAGATCGACAACCGGTTTCCTCAGGCGTGGTACAACCGCGGCTTCTTTCTGCTCGAACGCGGGCTGGCCGACGAGGCGGTCAACTGCTTCGACAACGCGATGCGCCTCGGACTCAGGAGCGCAGATCTACTAGAGGAGAAAGCCCGCGCCCACGAAGAGTTGGGTGAGGACGAGCTCGCGGAGGATCTCGCAGAGGAGGCAGAAGAGCTGCGCTCGGAGGCAGAACAGCAGTTAGTCGAGCGATGATCGTCAACGAACGTCAAACACCGAAGGGGTTGTTGGTTTCCGTCTGCGACCGGGATATCCTCGGCGAGACGTTCGAGAACGGCGACGTCTCGATTACTGTAAACGAGGAGTTCTACGGCGGCGAAGAGGTAGATGAGTCGGCGGTCGAGGCGACGCTCGCACGGGCGAGCGTCGGGAACCTCGTCGGCGAGCAGTCGGTCTCGCTGGCCATCGAACAGGGCCACGTCGAGGCGGCGAACGTGCTGGATATCGACGGCGTCCCGCACGCGCAGTTCCTGCGGATGTAACGGTTCGCGGTTACGCCGATCCGTGCGGACCGAAGGAATGTTCTCCCTCGAACCCCTTTCACCCAGTAATGGGTATTCAGGAATCCGCACCGTTCGATGTCGAACGCGTTCGAGAGGACTTCCCGATCCTTGAACGGGAGTTCGACGGCTCTCAACTAGTCTATCTCGACAACGCCGCGACCACACAGACGCCGAATCAGGTGATCGACGCGATCAGCGACTATTATCGTACTACCAACGCAAACGTCCACCGCGGGATCCACCACCTGAGCCAGGAGGCTTCGATCGCCTACGAGGAGGCACACGACACGCTTGCAAACTTCGTCGGTGCGAGCGGCGGGCGCGAGGAGATGATCTTTACGAAGAATACGACTGAAGCGGAGAATCTCGTTGCCTACGCATGGGGGCTAAACGAGTTAGAGGAGGGCGATGAGGTCGTCCTCACCGCGATGGAACACCACGCTTCGCTCGTGACGTGGCAGCAGATCGCGAAAAAGACCGGCGCAACGGTCAGATACATCGGACTCACCGAAGACGAGAAGCTCGATATGGAGCATGCCAGCGAGCTGATCGGCCCGGACACCAAGATGGTCTCCGTAGTACACGTCTCGAACGCGCTCGGATCGATCAATCCAGTGGACGAACTTGCGGATCTTGCCCACGAACAGGATGCGCTGATCTTCGTCGACGGCGCACAGGCCGTGCCGAATCGACCAGTCGATGTCAAGGAAATCGACGCCGACTTTTATGCCTTCTCGGGCCACAAGATGGCTGGACCCACCGGGATCGGCTGTCTGTATGGCAAGAAATCGATCTTGGAGGAGATGGAGCCGTTCTTGTACGGTGGCGACATGATCCTGAAGGTCGAGTACGAGGACTCGACGTGGAACGACCTGCCCTGGAAGTACGAGGCCGGAACCCCGTTGATCGCACAGGGAATCGCCCTCGATAGAGCTGTCGAGTACTTAGAGGAGATCGGTATGGACCGGATCCGCGCTCACGAGGAGTGGGTCACCGAGTATGCGTTGGACAGGTTAGAAGAGTTCGACGACATCGAGATCTACGGCCCCCGCAACCCGACGGAGCGGGGCGGTCTCGTCGGCTTTAATCTGGAAGGAGTTCATGCCCACGATCTCGCCTCGATCATGAACGACCACGCGGTGGCAATCCGCGCGGGCGATCACTGTACCCAGCCGCTTCACGATATGCTCGGCACGGCCGCCTCAGCACGAGCTTCCTTTTATTTGTATAATACCCGCGAGGAAGTGGATCGGTTGGTCGAAGCGATCGATGACGCCCGGCAGTTGTTCGCCTGACTCCGTCTCGTTTGCGTTCACATCGGCTACCAAACGGTTTTCGCACGAGACGGCGTTTCCGAAGTATGCCGGGTAAATCGAGCGAACGGATCGTCAACGTGAACGGCGGCGACTGGACCGGAACGGACGAAAACGGTGGTCACTGGAAACGTCTCGGCCAAGAGGCAGGCAGTGAACGGCTTGGCTGTACCCTCGAAGCGATCGCCCCCGGCGAACAGCCAGCACAGTATCACTACCACCTCGGAAACGAGGAGGCGCTCTACGTACTCGACGGCGAGGGAACGCTCAGAACGCCCGATGGAGAGTTCGAAATCGAGTCGGGTGATTACGTCGCATTCCCGGCCGGTACGCGAGGTGCGCACGCCGTCGAGAACACCTCCGAAGCCGTCCTCCGGTGTCTCTTCGTCTCGACAATGAACGATCCCGATCTCGTCGTCTATCCCGATGACGACGAGCTGGCCGTGGTTGCGGGTGCGCCGTCGGGCAGCCCGGACGAGGAGTTCACGATTGCCGAACGGTTTCCTTTCGACGGTGATCGGACGACCTCCGACGTGGGCGCTGGAGACGGCGACGAATCGTAGCGTATTGCCGTTCGTCCGTTTACTTTCACTCCGCTTGGTGGACGGCTTTTACCTCTCTCTGTGTCGTCTTGGTATGGTCATCGTGAGAGCACTCTCCCGGCCGTCGCAACTCGTTTCGAGGAAAAGAAAATCGATAAAAACGGAGTACGCGCCCACCTCGCGGCGCGGGATGTCGTGATCGTCCCTATGCCGATGTCCGAGGAGATCCCGCCGGAGGAGGCGTTCGCGCTGCTCGGCAACGAGACGCGCGTCGCCATCATTCGGGAGCTTGGGACCGCGGACGACCCGCGGTCGTTCTCGGATCTGCATGCGGCCGTCGGCGTTCGGGACAGCGGTGGGTTCAACTATCACCTCCAGAAGCTCGTCGGAAGCTTCGTTCGGCGCACCGATGAGGGGTACGAACTGTCGGGTGCTGGTGAACGGATCCACGAATCAGTCGATTGAACAACTGATCGTTCGCAGCCGGTAAGCGTCCACTGAACGACACGGAGGAGCGAATGTGGTCGCAAAGGGTTTACTTTCGCCATCCATACACGCAGTCATGCGGCGAGCCGAACGGAACGAACGGATCGGTGGACTCGACGCCGATACAGTTCGGGACGTTCTCGACCAGCACCCGATACAGTTCGCGCTCCTGTTCGGATCATACGCCCGAGGAACGACGTTTTCGGGAAGCGATATCGATATCGCGGTTGCGTTCGACGGTACACTAACGGATGACACAAGCCAGCGCGCAAGCGCGCGGTTCAGCCTTATTGCAGATCTAATGTCCGCACTCGGGACTGACGATGTGGATGTGGCCGTGATAGAGGATCTGCAACCCCGCGTCGGGAAATCGGCATTCGAACATGGAATCATACTCATCGGAAGTCGCGAGCAAGCCGAGCGATACCACCGGGAGTTCGAAGAGCGTGCCGAGACCCCGATCTGTCCGCGTGGTGAGCGATTCGAAGCGATCCTTCGAGAGTTAGAAGGGATCAAGTAATGGACGACGAAACCGCAGAACGGATCATCGAGAAGGCGGATTTCGTCAAGGAGTGTGTCGCTATTTTGGCCGACTATCAGCCAATGGGCAGGGAGGAGTATATCGCGGATCAAACGGCGCGAGACGTAGTCGAACGTCGGTTCGTAAAAGCGATACAGGCCTGTATCGACATCGCGGGGATGATCCTTCGAGATGAGGGCAACGCTGTGCCGGACAGCTCTGCCGAGCGAGTTCGAAAACTTACAACACTCGGGATCGTGCCGGAGACAGTCGGAGAGGAGATAGCGGCGGCAGTCGGGTTTCGAAACGTCCTCGCCCACAGATACGACAACGATATTCATCACGAGGATGTGTACGAAAGCCTTCAGAACCTCGCTCGATTTCGACGGTATCTCGTCGCCATTCGGGACCATCTCGACACCAGAGGCGCCTTGGACTGATCTCGGTGCGGAGCGTCCGGTGAAATCCGCTCGTCGCAATGGATCGAGTCTCGTTCAGTGCACAGTCAAGAAACGTACAACTATACTCGCTCAGAGACTACAGTTTATGATGGCCGAACCGACCAAGGACGCCGAAAACGTTACTCCGGAAAAAGCGTTCTCGCTGCTCGGCAACGAAACCCGAGTGGCGATCATACAGGTGCTCGGCGAGGAAAGCGATCCCCTGTCGTTCTCGGCAGTTCGTGAACGGGTCGGAACGCGCGACAGCGGGCAGTTCAACTACCATCTGACCAAGCTCGTCGGAAGCTTCGTCCGCCGAACCGACGAAGGCTATGAACTCTCGTACGCGGGCCACCGAATCGTCGGCGCGATCCATTCGGGGACGTACCGGCGTGGCGACCGCATGAACTTCGATCTCGATTCAACCTGCACGGTCTGTGAAACCACCATCAAGGCGACTTACGAAAACGAACGAGTGACGGTTCGGTGTCCGGGCTGTGAGACGCGGCTTTCGGAGTTCGGATTTCCACCCGGTGGGTTCGAGAACCGAACGATCACGGAGTTGACTCAGGTGTTCGGCCAGTACGTCGATGGAATCTTCTCGTTTATGCTCAGGGGGATCTGCCTCAACTGTAGCGGCAAGACAGTGGGAAAACTCATCGAGGAGACCGAGCGAATCGACGACGACGCGCCCGCATACGTCGAGGTCGCCTGTGATCAGTGTGGAGAAACCACGACGAGTCACGTCAACGGCTACCTCCTCCACCATCCAGTAGTCGCCTCGTTTCACTACGATCACGGTATCGATCTCGATAGGTCGGAGCTGTGGAACCTCGATCTCTACCGGAACGAGTCCCTGACGCTCCTCTCAAGCGATCCGCTTTCGGTGGGATCCACGATCGAACTCGACGGCGACCGGCTAGAACTCGTCATCAACGAGGATCTCTCGGTATCAATCGAGACAGAGCAGTAACAGAATCATGATTCGGTTCGTTCGGTTACAGAACTGTCGTTCTGCTAATAACTATCTAAAGCGCCGGTTTTCTATCAGTCGTGTATCCACTATTTCGAAATTCGGCGTTTCTCAGGCTCTTTTCGGGCCGGCTCGTGACGAACGCTGGCGACAGTCTCTATTATATCGCGGCGATGTGGCTCGTCTACGATCTCTCGGGATCGACGTTTTATACGGGGCTCGCCGGTGCGCTAACCCTCACGCCACGGGTGTTTCAGTTCCTCGTCGGCCCGCTCGTGGATCGGTGGTCGCTTCGGCGGATTCTCGTCCGGACCCAACTGGTCCAAGGCCTGCTCGTTCTCCTCATCCCATTGGCGGCGTGGACCGGTGTTCTTTCCGTCGGAATCATTCTCGTCGTCATACCGCTGCTTTCGGCGCTCAACCAGTTCGTTTACCCCGCCCAGAGCGCTGCCCTCCCCCGGATCGTTGAGGATGAAAACCTCGTCGAGGCCAATTCGGCGTTCTCCGTCGCCTATCAGGGAGCCGATACGGCCTTTACCGCACTCGGTGGAATCCTGATCGCACTCGTCGGGGCGACGGCACTGTTCGTTATCGACTCGCTCACCTTTGCCATCGCGGCGCTGCTCTTTGCGGGCGTTCGGGTTCCGACGGTCGAAGGGAGTTCAAAAACGGTTGAATCGGCCACACAGGACTATTTTCGAAAGCTCTCGGAAGGAGTTAGTTATCTCCGGGGATCGGTCATCGTACCAATCCTCGGCGCGTCAGTGGTGGTGAACTTTACCATTGGGATTGCGATGGCGGTGCTGCCGGCCTTTGCGGATCAGCGTGGCGGACCGGAAACCTACGGGACGCTGCTTGCCGCCGTTCTCGGTGGCCTTCTTCTGGGTGCGCTGGTCGCCTCACCGCTAAAGAAATTCGGGATCGGGAACCTTTCGGTGGTGGGCTTTGCGTTCGGTGGAATCTGCTGGCTTGCGGCCGTCTCGGCGTCCTCGGTTCGGGTGACTGTCTTGTTGTTCTGTCTGGCGTGGATTCCTGTGGGAGTAACGAACGTGATCTTCGCCGCGATGGCCCAGACGGTGGTTCCGGACAGTCTCCTCGGACGGGTGCTCTCGCTTACGGCGAGTGCGTCTGCGGCGGCCCAGCCTGTCGGGTCGCTACTGGGTGGGATCGCTGGCGAGACGATTGGAAGCGTACCAATTATCTCGGTCGTCGGTGGTGGCTTCCTCTTTCTCACAGGCGTCTGGCTCGTCCACCCCATGCTCCGCGGACTTCCGGCTATCGAGGAGATCGATCCCGAGGAGTATGGGTTGTCTGTTCGGTAGATGAGTTTTTTGAGTTGAAACTAATCGAAGTTTCCCGATCAGCTAAACACTACAGCAGAGGTCGCGTAGTCATCGTAAAGTGATTCGATAGATTCTGTTCCCTGCCGTGAGTTCGAAAAGGCCATTCCCCCATCCATGAGATCCTTGCCGAGACTCACTCCAACTGTCTTTCCGTCCGGTGTCGCTACTGAGATCAGATCGCGCGGTAGATCGTCAGCAACCAGAATATTCAGTGTACTTATCGAACGGACTTCGTTAAATTGGGTCGGGTAAACCGTCCGCAGATGAGCTAAGAGGTCACGTTCGAGAACCAGCTCGATCTCGATTCCCTCTTTCGTGACCTGTCGATGAAACGTTTCCATCATCCGCGGTGAGGTTATCGAGGCCGCACCCCGAATCCGAACCGCGTTCTCGGTTAGCTCTTTTAACCTGTCAATCGGTCGGTCCGGCGCGTATCTACCGGGGACCACGATTTCTGCGTCACGGAAGAATTCAGGATCGATTTCGTCGGGAAGCGGCGTCGATAACGCCTCACGGTGGGTCCACAGTGTTTCGATCTCCTCGCGTTTTTGGACCAGCAATTGACACAACAGCGTCGGCGTGTACGTCGATCCCGTTCGATTGAGCAGCCCTGTAGCTTCGAGTTCGGCCGCTTTCTTGTATATTGACGAGGACGACCGATCGAGTTCGGCCATCAGTTCGTCTTTGGTGTCAACACCGTTCATTACGAGACCGATGAACTCCCACCGTCTGTTGAGTGTGGTGAGCAGATCCGTAGTAGATCGCCGCGTCATGATCGATTGTCTTGGTTGTATGTGTCTGTAGTAGCATCACATAGTGTTTTCGGAGGGTCGAGATACTCTCGATATATCGAAGCAAGATATAAATTTTGAAATTTTATTTAATAAAATACGCTAAGTACGATCGGACTGTATGAGTGGACGTTCGATCATGAGACGAAAATCGGATCGGAACCGGTCGTTCAATATCGACCGACGAAGCGCACTAAAGACGCTTGGTGTCGCTGGATTCAGCAC
>JADFQH010000057.1:0-3110 GCA_022561895.1 Methanobacteriota archaeon
GACCATGGACCGGAGTTTTCAAAGTGGTTTACCAAGATGATAACGGTACGTGGTATGACACATCGGCACTCGCGGGTTAGAACGCCGAATGACAATGCACACCTGGAACGGATTAATCGCACAATCCAGGATGAGTGTATGTCCCGGATTCCCCGTAGTTTACGAAGCTATCAGAAAGAAATTCCTGAATACCTTCACTATTACAATACGGAACGGCCTCACATGGGATTAAACTTCAAAACACCGACCGAAGTGTTGCGAAGCTATTGATTAGAAAACGTAAAGTCGCTCCCGCTCCTTAAAACCTTGCGGTTTTAATCTTTCCACCACGGGAAAACACCCAGTTTTCCCGACCCCTTTCTGCTTTTTGAGTTTTTACTTATTCAATAAAAACACTGTTTAAAAATTGTTTATCATGAATCCTAAGGATGCCAAACAACGTATCGAAAAACTCCCGATCCATCTCCTCGGGCGGAATATCGTCGAGCCGGTGGGCAATGGTGTAATAAGACATGTAGATCGTCGAGTCCGACAGCGGCTCGATGACGAACTCGTCGTCCCACGGGAGTCGAGTCCCTAATCCGTAGTTCCGGATACAGGGCCACTCGTTCAGCCAGTCTACGACGTACTCGAACTGATCGCGGCTGTTCTCGGGGATCGCGTCCATCCTCGCGACCGCGCGATGGGCTTTCTCCTTCCACTCGCTGTCGTTGTACCTGAGAAACCAGGTGTCCTGATAGGCGACTTCGACCTCGCCGCCACACCGACAGACGACCTCCTCGGTGAAGTCGTACATCGCGTTGAACGCACCGGAGTCGGCGTGATAGTCCCGATATCGATCCCGAACGTCCTCGATCACCTCGCCCGCGAACTCCCCATACGAATCGAGCAACCTCCCCGCGTGGAACTCGCGGTTGTACAGCTCTTGGGTGACTTCCTTCATCCGTGGATCGTTGCTCTCCTCGATCCCATGCTCTTCGATGGCGTCGCGCGCTGGGATCTCGCCGTACCCCTCGACCTCGAGGATGGGGACCGGCTCTATCCCCTCGATCTCCTCCCTGATCCCGTACTCGCTTAGGCGCTCGGAATCTCGCTGTATCTCTCGGAGGGCAACGTAGTCGTCGGGGCTGTGTGCCGGCACCGACATCACGACGCCGGTGGCGTTGTCGCTATCGACGAATCCCGCAGGGAGGACGAGCAGCTCCTCGTCCGTGACGGGGTTCGTGAGGCGTTCGCCGACCAGTCGCTCGCCCGATAGTTCCTCACGGGTTTCTACCGCGTGGTCTTGGAGGCGGAGCTTCTCGACGGCTTCCTCGGAGACGAACCACTCCTCGCCATCCACCTCGGCGATCACGTAGGTCGCCTCGGGATCGATGAAGGCGTTCGTCACTCCGCGGACGGTTTCGGGCCTGAGCGTCGCCATCGGCACCACCCGATCGCCCCAGCCAAAGCGCACGAGTGTATACTCCTGAAACTCGGCGTCCTCGCCCTCGTAGATGTCGTGTGCCGTGACCGGCTGCTGTTCGTTCGTACAGTAGTTGACCGGATGTAGCCCCTTTTCGAGCAGGCCGCGCTCGTTGAGGGTCTCGTACTGCCACGTGATGAACTTCCGGTAGCGTTCGTCGTTCGTCGTAAACTCCCGTCGCCAGTCTATCGAGAGACCCAGCTGTTTCATCCCTTTCTTGTAGTGGTTCTCGATGAAGTAGCGGGCAAAGCCCATCGGCGTTTCGAGCTCCGCGAGATCGGATTCGGGAACGCCGAAGGCGTTTTTCAGGCTGTTTATCTGGTTTTCGTCGCCCTTCTTTAGGCGCTCGACCGCACCGACCATCGGCGTCCCGGTGACGTGCCACGCCATCGGAAAGAGTACGTCGTCGCCTTGCTGGCGGCGATATCGAGCATAAACGTCGGGTACGGTGTAGGTTCGGGCGTGCCCGATATGCATGCCTCCGTTGGGATACGGGTAGGCGACCGTGATGAAGGTCGTTTCATCCGAATCTGGATCGGCTCGCGGCTCGTTGCCGCTCGCTTTTTTCGCGGAGCGGCGTTCCGCACCCCCATGATACTTCCCCGACTCGGCCCATCGCTCGCGCCATCGCTCCTCGAGGGCCAGCGGATCATAGTCCATACCGAACCTTCAGAGTCCCAGCTAAAAAGAACATCCATACCTGACCGCTCGAAGTGAGACGGCTCGTAGATTTCACCGTCGTATCCGGTGGATGGTCTCAATTGCCCGTTTCTGTCAACATTTTCCGAGCTTGTATAGGAACCTTGCGTGGGCATGCCTAATTCTCTCCGGTTTGAAGAACTAGATTCAAATGAATCTGGTTGATGAACTCTCTCTGCCGTCAATCCGGCTAGTGAGAGAAGTGCTGTGAACAGGTAGTACGGACCGATAGTCACGAGAGGGAATACTGATGGGAAAGAGTAGACAACGGACAACGACTCGGCGGGGGGCACTGGCGGCCGCTGGCACGGCCACCGCAGGGCTTCTTGCTGGCTGTACCGAAAGCGAAATTATCGGCGGGGCGACCGCAGGCTTTGACGACGAATCGTTCATCATCGGCTACCAGCCGTTTTACACCGAATCGTGGTCGGCGCTGTTGATCCGCCACGGCGATCTCTGGGAGAAGTATCTCCCCGATCGGTACTCGGTCGCGAGCTGGGAGGTCGCCCTTCAAGGGGCCGTGATCGGCAACAAGATGATCTCCGAACAGAACGATATCGGGTACACCGGCGACATGCCGTCGATCACGGCGATCGCAAACGAGGAGACGCCCATCGATCTAGTTGCGCTCGCCGGCTTTTCCGAGGGCCAGCAGTGTAACCTCTGTTTCGTCCCGCCCGAGGCCGGCATCGACGGGCCCGAGGATCTGGATGGCAACGAGATCGGCGTTACAACTGGTACCTGCACGCACCGATTCTTACTCGAAATGATGCAAAACGAGGGGATCGAACCTTCATTATCGGATCAGGGGATGGAGACGATCGTGACGAACGTCCGCGAGGGCAACCTCTCAACTGGGGTCGGGTGGGAGCCGGCGGTCTCCCGGACGGTGTTTCAGGACGAGCGAGCCGAGTACATCTTCAGTGGTGCTGAGTACGACGCCTAC
>JADFQH010000057.1:3120-11629 GCA_022561895.1 Methanobacteriota archaeon
CCTTCACGCCGAGCGCGGAGGTGGGCTCGTCGAAGAGCATCCCGAAGCAGCGAGGGGCTGGCTGAAAGCCGAACTCGAAGCGAAGCATATCATGGCGACCGATCCCGAGCGGACGATCGATCTGATCCAACAGGAGGGACAGCTACGTGATTACACCCGAGACACGCTGTACGCGACGCTGTATGAGAACTTAGAGATCAATCCCGAGGTCGAACGGATGCTGTTCTACACCGACTTCGAGGCCGTCGAGGACGCACAACGGCTGATGCGCGAGGAGGCCCCGGAGTTCCTCTACGAGAGCCAAGAGGCGATCCCACAGCTTCCAGCCGAGGAACGCTATCGTGCGGACGTACTGCATGAGGCGATCTCCGAGCTCGAAGACGACGTCGACTGGGACCCACTCAGGGAGGAAGAACGATGAGCACCGGAACCATTGACCGCCTTCAGCGCCAGTTCGAGAATGGGACTGTTCTTCCGGTTCGGCGAGTCCGACAGCTCCTCTCGATCGTCGGCTTTTTCGTTCTCTGGTCGCTGCTCGTTCGCTTCGAGGTGCTCGGTTTTGGACTGTTTGTCGGCCCCGAACAAGCGTTGGAAACCCTACTTTCGGCGCTCGGCGGCGCGCCGATGACCGAAGGCGGGGCGACGATCTACGCCCACGCGGCGTTCTCGACCGCGCGTGTCGTCGTCGCGGTCGCCCTCGCGATGGTCATCGCCATTCCGCTTGGACTCCTGATCGGGACGAGTCGGAGCTGGGAGGACGCGCTGTTTCCGGGTCTCGAACTGTTCCGGCCCGTCCCGCCGATCGCATGGGTCCCGATCTCGCTGCTGCTTCTCCCCTCGTTTCGAAGCGGCGTCGTCTTCGTCGTCTTCATCGGGGCGTTCTTCCCGATCCTCGTCAACACGATTCAGGGCGTCGAAACCGTCGACCACGAGTACGTTCGAGCGGCCGAAAGCCTCGGCGCGGAGTCACGACAGATATTCCGGCACGTGATCGCTCCGGCAACGATGCCCTCGATTATCACGGGCGTCTCCATCGGCGTTGGTCTGGCGTGGATCACGGTCGTCGCCGCCGAAATGGTCGCCGGTGGCGTCGGCGTCGGTTACATCATCTTCCAAGCCTACCGGCTGCTCCAGACCGACGTCGTCGCCGTCGGGATGATCGCGATCGGGATCCTCGGCTACGTCTCCGCGGCGCTCGTTCACCGAACAGGCCACCGACTAAACCGCTGGCAGGAGATCGACTAACACCATGAGTGAACCACAATCCGTCACCGAAACCAAAACTGAGAGCGAACCGACCACCCGAACCGATGCGACCGGCGCGATCGATATCGATCACCTCACGAAGATCTACGATCCCAAGGGCGAGGGGGTCGTCGCGGTCGACGACATGGATCTCCACATCGAAGCCGAGGAGTTCGTTGCCCTGCTTGGTCCCTCCGGCTGTGGAAAGAGTACGGTGATGAACTGCCTTGCGGGCTATCTCGAACCCACCGAGGGTGACGTGCTCGTCGATGGGGATCAGGTCACCGGCCCCGACCCGAAACGCGGCGTCGTCTTCCAGGAAAATCGCCTGTTTCCGTGGAAAACGGTACAGGAAAACGTCGAGTTCGGCCCGCAGATGCGAGATAACATCGAGGACGGCCGCGCACAGTCCATTCTCGGGGAGATGGGTTTAGAGGGGTTCGAGGACGCCTATCCTTCGGGGCTTTCGGGCGGGATGCAACAGCGCGCGGAGCTCGCACGCCTGCTCGCGAACGACCCCGACATCATGCTGATGGACGAGCCCTTCAGCGCGCTCGATGCGCTCACGAAGGAGATCATGCAGAAAAAGCTGATCGAGGTCTGGGAGCGCGACAACAGGACGGTCGTCTTCATCACTCACGATGTCGAGGAGGCGATCTTGCTTGCCGATCGGGTCGTCGTCATGACCGCCCGCCCCGGCCAAGTGAAGGACGTCATCGATGTCGATCTCGACCGCCCGCGCGATCCCGAGATCGTTACGACCGAGCGCTTTACCGAACTGCGCGAACGCGCGCTCTCGGTCATCAGAGAGGAAGCCCAGCGCGCGCTCGAACAGGAGGAGTCTGTCTGATGGATACCCGCAGACGGCTCGTCCGTATTGGCTCGGTTCTCGCGGTGCCGATCCTCTGGTTCGTCGCGAGCCGGTTCGGTCTCATCCCCGGACTCCCCTCTCCGGGGGCGGTCACGACTGCTTACATCGCCGAGTTCGACCGGTTGGATTTCTGGATCTCGACCATCCAGAGCACGATTCGCGTCCTCGTCTCCTTCGCCGTCGCGGCGCTCGTCGGGATTCCATTAGGGTTGGCGATCGGGCGCTACAGCGCCTTTGCCGATCTCACCTTCCCCGCCCTCGAAATGCTGCGCCCGATCCCCCCGATCGCGTGGATCCCCTTTACCATCCTCGTGCTTCCCGCGGCCGAACTCTCGATCATGTTCATCACCTTTCTGGGAGCCTTTTTCCCGATCCTGCTCAACACCGTCCAGGGCGCACGAAGCGTCGAGGTCGGCTACTCGCGGGCCGCTCAGTCGCTCGGTGCAGGCTCGTTTCAGACGTTTCGCCACGTCATCTACCCCGGCGCGCTGCCCGCGATCCACGCCGGGATGATCGTCGGCATGGGTCTTGCGTGGGTCAACCTCATCGCCGCCGAGATGGTCGCCGGCGGGACCGGCCTTGGCTTTCTGACGTGGTCGGCCTACACGAGCGGTTCCTATGCCGTCATCATCGTCGGCATCATCACCATTGGCCTGCTCGGGGCGGCATCCTCGACGCTCGTGCGCTGGTTCGCCAACTGGCAGATCGGCTGGCAGGAGGTCGAAGCCGCGTGAGTCATGCCTCGAAATCGCGTTCGCACGCGCCCCAGTTCGCCACTCGGATCGCCACAGCGCTGATCCCGCTCGTGGGGTTTGTGCTTACGCTTGCGCTCGTTGTCCGTCGAACCTCGCTCGGAGGTCCGCTCTACGATTTCGCGCTGCTCCCGAGCCGGATCCCCCTCGAAGTCGCCGGAGCCGACCCGCTGTTGGCCGTCGCGTCGGTCGGAATCGGCCAGAGCTGGCTCTATTTCACAGGAATTTCGACGGCGCTGCTCGCCGCCGGCCTGTTCGCTGCGATCGTCGGCTCTCGCGGTGGCACGATTCTCGGGGCCGTCCTTGCAAGCGGGGCGGCCGGAACGTTGGTTCGCGTCGAGGGCTGTCACTGTGCAAGCGGTTCGACGATGTCTCTCTGGGAGCTTTTGATCTAGTAAAACAGGTTCGGTAGCGCGAGCGCGACGCCGTTGGTCCACCCGAAGCCATATTGGAGAGAATACTCGCCGCCGCCACCTTCCCCGCACCCACCTGTGACGTCGTACTTCTCCAACAGCTGACCCGTCCGGTCGAAGACCTCGCGGTTGAGGTCGAGCCATCGTCCGCCGATCTCGGTCGCAAGCTCTTCATATCCATAGCCCGCAAGCCCGACGACCGCCATCCACTGTAAGGGAGCCCACCCATTAGGTAGATCCCACTGCTCGTCCGATTCGGTGAGCGTGGTCACCAGTCCACCCTGTTCGAGAAAGCGCTCTTCGAGCGCTGGGGCCACCCCAGCGGCCTGCTCCTCGCTTGCCATCCCGGTAAACAACGGTACGGCGGCCGCAAGCGTCCACGAGTCACTTTGCTCTCCCTCGATCCATCCGTAATCGAAGTAGAATTTTTCACTCTCGCTCCAACAGTACCGATCGACCAGCGCTCGGCGCTTCGCCGCCCGCTCGCGGTATTTGACCGCCTGCTTGTCGTTTCCTGCACGCTCGTGCCAGCCTGCGAGTGATCGTTCGGTTCCGTAAAGAAACGCGTTCAGATCAATGGGAACGAGATCGGTCGTCCTGATCGTTGCTAACCCACCGCCCGCAAACCAGCGACTGCTGAAATCCCAACCGGATTCGCAGGCCGCCCGAACATCGCGATACAGCTCCTTCGAATCGCGACCGGCCCGCTCTGCGAGTTCGAGATCCTCGCGATAGGACTCGACACGCGGGCGCGGATCGTCGTCCCAGTAGCGATTGAGAACCCCCTCATTGAGTCCGACCACGCGACGGTGGGACTCGCCTGCGTCCGTCTCGTCCTCGCCGTCCATCCAAAACTCGTACTCGCGTTCGAGCGCGGGGAGATACTCGAAGACGGCTTCGGGACCGCGTCGTGAGGCGAGCAGGTCGAGGATTCGGTGAAACAGGGGTGGGTTTGATCGACTAGTATAGTAGATCCGCCCGCCGTTGGGGATGAACCCCAGCCGATCGATCAGCGAGGCGAAGTTCGCCGCGAGTTCGTCGATCAGATCCAGCCGTCCAGTGACGGCAAGTCCCTCGGCGGCGAAGTAGCTGTCCCAGTAGTAGCACTCGCGAAAGCGCCCGCCGGGAACCACACTTCGATAAGGGAGTGAAAGGATCGTCTCGCCCTCGCGCGTCTCGACCGGCTCGCGGATCAGATGCTCCCAGAGACCGTCGATATACCACTCCATCGAAACGGTCGAGGGATCGACGCCCGTTACTGGATCCTCGGGCAGGAGGAAATGCTCGGCGACGAACCGTTCGATATCTTTCCCATCAAAGCGCTCTGTGATCTCCTCGGGATCGGTGGTGGGCACGCAGTCGACGAGCGTCTTCGAGTCCGGAAAGACGCCGTCGCGCTGGACCATCTCGAAGAGGGGACCGTCGAGCTGTGGATAAAGGGCATGAGATGGCATGGATTGGAATACAACCGCAAGCTGTGTTGTGTCTGTCGACATTGACTCCGGCTCGGCAATTAATCCTCACCAACCGTGTTCGGGTGCGGGAGATAGCCACGACAGACGAACCGCTCGACCGCACTGGAGACCGGAAGCGAGAGGGTGTCGCCATCGTCGTCGTAGTCGTAGACCTCGTCGTCCGGTTCGAACTCGCCGATCAGCCGGAGCCGGTGATCCGGGTCCGACCGCGCGATCTCGGCGACTTCGCGATTTCCGGTTGCGAGGAGTTCGCCCTCGTCCTCGCTCACCTCCACGTCGTAGCGGTTGCCGTATCGGGACAGAAGGTAGAAACTTTCCGGAACCACGCTCTCGATCTCGTTGGGGAGATCGAACCGGACGCTGAACTCGATATCGCTCGCCTCGTAGTCGTCTCCCTCGCCGAGATCCTCGTCGATTCGGAGGATGCGCCCCTCGATCTCCGGGGCGACGGTTCCTTGCTCTTCGATATACTCCATCACGACGGGTCCGAGCGCGGTCTCCGAGTTCCAGAGGGTGTCGATGTCACGAAACGACTCGTAGCCCAGCGCGATATCCTTCACGTAGTCGGTCGTCGCGACGGTGTAGGTCACGTCCGAATCGAGCGGCCGGTCACCGACGTAGACGTCGTGGACCTCGGCGTCCTCGTGGCCGCTCCATTCGTAGCTGAGACCGCCGACCTGCTGACGCTGGCGCGCCCCGAGGGAGTCGTCGGGCAGGACGTCGATCCGTCCCTCCAATGCTTCGCGGATCTGTTCGCCCGTTGCCTGGAAGACGACGACCTCGTTGTTGAAGGGCATGACACTGAGAACGTCGTGGACGGTCAACATGCCGGGACCGTACGTGTCGGTCGTCCGGATCCGCCCAGCAGTTTGAAGGGCGATGTCGGCGTCCGGATGGATGTCGAGCATCGCATCAGTGATGAGATTGCCCAACCGGCTCTCGCGACCGTTGCTCACCGTTCCCGAGGCATCGAGCGACGTGTCGGTGCTGCCGACCTCCCTTGCGAACTCCTCCTCTAAGTCGGCGTACTGGGCGCGCATCATCACGTCGAACGTCGGCTCCGGCTCGATTTCGTCGTCGAGATCGATGCGCTCCCACTCGACGAGATCGCCCTCGCTGTCTACGGTCATCGCGCCGAGATGGTCGTAGGCGTAGCCGATCTCGCTAATCACGGTATCGTGATGGATCTCCGCCTCGTCGAACGTGACGTGTGAGTGCGAACCGAAGATCGCATCCAGCCCGTCGACCTCCTCTGCGATCTCGTAATGGGTGTCGTGGGCGACGTGCGAGGCCAGCACGATCACGTCCGCACCCTCGTTTTCGAGGGTTTCGACCATCTCCTTCGAGGTCTCGACGGGATCGCGCGCCTCGTACTCCTCGGGATAGTCCGTAATGTTGTGAAACCCCCGCATGACGACGTTAAAGAGTCCAAGAGTGATATCGCCCGCTTCACAGAGCATCCACCGCTCGGTTCCGGGGAGCGGTTCGCCGTCGGGGGTGAACAGCGCGGAGTTGAGCCACGGGAACTCGCTCTGTTCGAAGCGTTCTTGAGCGAGCTCGACGCCGAAGTCGAAGTCGTGGTTGCCGACGCCAGCGGCGGTGATCCCAAGCTCGTTCATAAAGTCGAGTTTGTGCGCTCCTTTCGTATAAAACGAGATCGGCGAAGAGCCCAGTTCGTCGCCGCTCGTGAGAAAGATCGCGTTCTCGTGGTTTGCGAGCTGCTCGTCGATCGCGGTCCGGTAGCGCGCGATGTTCGGCCCGTCGATTTCGCCAATTCCGCTGTGGCTGTGGAGATCGTGGACGATTCGTACCGTCCCTTCTGCGTCCCCGTCGCTCGCTTCGCTTCGGCCCGCGAGCGCCGTTCCCGCGATCCCGGCGGCCGAGGCGGCGAGGACGGCCCGACGACTGTGGGTGTGACCGAACCGGCGGATCCTACTCCGATCGGATGCGGGCCGGCCTCGATGGCTCGCTTCGCCACGTTCACAGCCACAGTCGCGTATCATATGGCTGACTTCGTTACCCATCTACTATAGGGATTATCGTAGGGCTTCATAGATCTCCTGCTCGCTAACCGATCAACGTGGACCGTGTGACCGGAAGAAATCATTCGATTGGCTATGATACTCCCTATAGTAACCGCTCGTTTCGGATCGATCGCTCGGCGCGATCCGGGCTTTCATGATGAACCAGTCGTACGCGCCCACGACCGGCAGCTCACGGCCGCCCCGTCCTGATCGCGGTAGCCGTAGCCTTTCGAATCCGATTCGAACCCGTCGAGTGACCCCGCTGCCGGACCGCGCTTCGCTCGCTTGTAGCCGTTCCCTTCTGTGTGAAATCGCCGTACCCGACCCCGCAGTCGTGCGACATACGACTGGCTTCTATCGAGACTCAATAGTAGTTTTCATTTTGATCATCTTAGATAAATAGTCAGTAAAGAACGTGCTGAGTGTCGTACGAACCGAGCCAGCGTACCCACCCTTTCTCGGCGATCTCCTCGGTGCGGGAGAGCGCCCGTTTCGTCCGCTGTTCGTACATGCCGGCCTCGCAGTCGATGTGGAAGAGGTAGTCGCCGAGGCGGTCGCCGCTCGGGCGGGATTCGACCCGCGAGAGGTTGATCTCCTGATCGGCGAACGCTTCTAAGAGTTCCAGCAGCAGTCCGGGATAGTTCATGCTCGGATAGACGATGAACGAGGACTTCCCGCCGGCTTCCGAGCGCTCGGCGGTGGGCGCGACAACGAGAAACCGCGTCGCGTTCGAGGTCCGATCCTGGATGTCCTCCGCGAGGATCCGCAGGTCGGTTCCGTTGCTCGAATTGTCAGGATGGCCGATCGCAGCCACGGAAGAATCCTCACGGGCGAGTTCGACTCCGCGAGCGGTACTCGCGACGGATTCGAGGCTCGCGTCGGGGTACTCGCTTTCGAGGAACTCCCGACACTGCGCGAGCGCCTGGGAGTGGCTCGCGACGGTCGAAAAGCCCTCGTCCTGTGCGAGCAGCGCGTGACGGATCGGCGTGACGATCTCGGTGGCGACGCCGACCTCGTAGTCGGTCAGCGCGTCGAGGCTTTCCGTGACGCTGCCCTCGATGCTGTTTTCGATCGGGATCACACCCCGGTCCGCGCTGTCGGTCGCGACCGCTTCAACGATCCCTGTCACCGACTCGCGAAACTCGACATCCTCGGCGACGGCGCTCGCCGCCCGATGTGAGTACGTGCCCGCAGGTCCCAACGTAACGGCTCTCATGGGGCCGGGTTTCGCCGTGACGGACAAAAGCACTCGGGTCGCAGCTACACTGCCGGTATGCGCGCGCCACAATGGCTAAGTGCGTCGATAACATGACTTTCATCGAACCAGACCATGCTCGGGGCGTGGACACTCGAAATCGTGCTCGTGTTCGTCACGATCCAACTGATTGCCGTTGGGTATCCCTACTTCTATCACAGCGAGCCACCCGCACGCGCCGACTCGGAACACGAGGATTCCATGGACGATGCGACGAAATGTACCACCTGCGGAACAGAAACCGACCCCCACTACCGAGGGCCATTTCCATTCGCCGTGGTGAAAGCCTACGCCAAGAGGATTTGGCAGTTGCGAGCTATTGCTGATGAGCGAGACCTATATCGCAATAAGGGAATGCACTTTGAGAAATACCAAGCGGTCCCGGGCCAACACTCGATCCGCCTAAACAAACAGTATCGGTTGATCGTGGAGTTGGAAGGCGATGCGCCGAACAAGGCAATGGTGATTGTCAAG
>JADFQH010000057.1:11639-12011 GCA_022561895.1 Methanobacteriota archaeon
ACCGACCCCCACTACCGATACTGTCGTCACTGTGCATCCGATCTCTCGGGCGAATCGATTCCGGGATATCGGGCACATTTATCCTCGGAGCGCTCGCTCTGATGGACAATGCACGTATGACGGCGGTCTCGTCGAAGCGGTCACCGGCGAACCGTCGGCAGCGTTTTAGGAATTCGCGTGAAAACGTGAATTCGTCTACCGGTTCAGCGTGTGGATCGCATGTCCCAGCGCGTTCTGTGCAGCCTCGTGAACGGCTTCCGAAAGCGTGGGATGGGTGTGGATCGTCGCCGCCACGTCCTCGAGCGTTGCGCCCAACTCGATCGCCAGCCCGATCTCCGCGATGAGTTCGGAGGCCTCGGGACCGACGATCTG
>JADFQH010000058.1:0-7854 GCA_022561895.1 Methanobacteriota archaeon
GATTCGCGCCCACTTGGAGTTCGCCACGATGGCTATCCGGGACGAGGAACTTAAGGCGGTCATGATGGAATCGTATGTGGGAGATACGGACGTGATTCGTGGGCTTGTAGAAACCGGTATCGCCAAGGGCGAGTTCCGGGCCTTCGATTCGGATTCGGTGACCCGCCTGCTCTACGCGGCGGTGGACGGCGCGCTGATCCACTCTCAACTGTTGCCAGAGAATGAAGCGCCCTTGTCTGATGTAAGTCACGTTGTGAACACCCTGATCGAACTGCTGAAGGCAGATGACCATGAATAACGAGTCCGGGACGGCGGCCGTGGGGGCGGGAAAGTCCATATTCCGCATCCGCGATCTCGTCAAGGAATACGAGATGGGCGAGGTGACGGTATCGGCGCTCCGGGGTGTGTCCCTCGATATCATCGAGGGGGAGTTCGCGGTGATCGACCGAGGAGGAAGCGAGGCTTGAGGCCTCACGGTGGACGATCACTTTCTCATCCTGAATCCCGATTCGGGTTCGCTCGACGCCGTCGGGTGATTCGAACACGCTGAACCCGGCTTCGTTCGCCTCAGCATGGATCGTTGCCCGGAGTTCGATCGTCCGTCCGCGAACGTCGAGTGTTTGATTACTGTTCTCGACGGTGAGATCAGCGTGACGGGCGTGTGAGTGACGCAGGGCTTCGAGTTCGGGAATCGGACGCTGTTTCAACTGGTCGTTCTCGATCGTGAGTTCACGCGGAATTGAGAGGGTCCCCGACCAACCCGCCTCCCACTGGGCACGCTCGTCGCGCAGTTCGGGGATCCAGCCCCACATTACGTAACGATCCTCGCCGAACAGCGACTGTGGGGCATAGAAGTCGCCGTGATCGAGCAGCCCCCGTCTCTCGGTGTGGAAGTCCTGCTCTCCGAACTCCCCGAGAAAGTAGAGTACGTCCTCGTAGTTCGAGACGTGAAGCAGGTCGTACTCGCCGAGTTCCAAGAGCTCGGGACACTCCCACATCGCGCCTGTCTCACCGCTACCCACCAGAAGGGGACCGACGTACTCCCACTCGTCGAGATCCGGGGAGGTGTAGTAGAAGACCGCCCCGCCGACATCTCGAAGGCCTGAACCGATCAGGTGATGCCACCGCTCATCGGAAAACCAGATGCAGTGATCGCGGAACTCGGCCTCCCAGTGCTCGGAGCCGACGACGTTTTCGGGAACCTCCTCGATGATCGGATTTCGAGGGTCTTTCTCCCATTTTCTGAGGTCCGAATCGAGTGCGTCCGCCCGACAGGGGAGCTGTCGTGTGTCCCGGCCACCAGTATAAAAGATCGTCGCCGTCCCGTCGTTTTCGATCGCACACCCTGACCAGCAGCCATCCCGGTCGGGACCGTCGGGCGAGGGCGAAAGCGCGACCGGTTCGTCCTCCCAGTGGACCAGATCGTCGCTTACGGCGTGGCCCCAGTGGATCGTGCCGTGCATCGGCCCGCCCGGATTGTACTGGTAGAAGACGTGATAGCGGTCCTCGTACTCGATGATTCCATTGGGATCGTTGAGCCAGTTCGCAGGCGGCGTGAGGTGGTACTGCGGCCGAGACGGATTCTCGGCCAACCGCTCTCGCATCGCCGTCAACCCCGAGACCGAACGCGGTGCTTCGATACCGGGAGGATCGCCAGCCGAAAGCGTCCCGAGAAGCGTTCCGACCAGCTGTGAGCGATTGCTCGCACACGCTCCGTCCGCGGGACCGGCAAACGAGAGCGCACTTCCCGCCCCGATTACCGATCCCTCTTCGAGCATCCACGAGAACAGCGACAGCTGACGAAAAACATCGAGATCGCCACGAACCGTCGCCGCGAGCGCCTCGCCACACGCCGGAAGAACGTTTTCGTAGCGAGCATAGGGAACCTCTTTTCCGGGTTCGCAGGTACGAACCCGAAGATCGTCGAACTCGGCGAACCCCGAGTCGTTGGCGTAGATCGATTTGAGCAGATAGCCCGTCGGCTCGGTGGTTTCTTCGTGCCCAGTGGCGTCGGGAACCACGGAATCGATTCCCAGTTTCTCGACGGCGGAAAGCGCATGCAGACTCAACAGCAGCCCGCCGCCGTCTTCGACGCAGGATCGGAGGGCGGGAGCGGCCTCCGCAACTGTGCCATCGGGTGCGCTCTCCAAGGGATCGTCTCGGTGCCACCAGAGGGCGTCATAGCGATCGAGATCGGCGGTTCCGGCGGCGATCTCCTCGAATGTCACCCGTTCGACGAACGGAGAGACGGCCTCACACCACTCGATGGCCGCCCGCTGCTCTGTTGAAAGCTCGCCAGCGTGAAGGAATCCGACGGCCGCTGCGGGGTCGAACATCAACTCGAAGTTGTACGCACGCGAGTAAAAATATGTGCAATCGTGTTCATAAGGACGGTTGTAGTCCCATAGGCGGTGATCGCCGACCGCACAGACGATTACCGGTACATCGTTACAACCGTCCTTATCAGGCGGTTTCGGCCTCGTGTTCGAGGACGTTGACGCCCTTTTCGCGGAGATGGCGGAGCTGATCGCGGACGAACTCCTCTTCTTCGGTTCCGCGCGTTGCGAGCATGTAGACCTGTGCGCCCCCGACCGGCCGCATCGTCCGACCCGCCCGCTGTGCGCCCTGTCTGCGCGATCCCCCAAGCCCGGAGGCGACGATGGCGACCGTCGCTGCCGGAAGATCGATTCCCTCGTCGCCGACCCGCGAAATGAGCAGCGTATCGCGGGTGCCGTGGCGGAACTCCGAGAGCAGGCGCTCGCGTTTCGCATAGCGGGTTTCGCCACTGAGAAACGGAATCTCGAGTTCCGCTTCGTACTCCTTGCCCTGATCCAGCCAGTCGACGAAAATCAGCGTCTTTTCGTTCTCGTGGGCATCGAGCAGATGGCGGATCTCTTCAAGCTTCATGGGGTTCGAGGCGGCAGTCTGACGGCGCTCGTGGCCCAGCGCACTCGCGTACTCGGCTTCGGCCTGCTCGGAGTGCCACGGAACGTACCGAATCTCGACATCCGGCTCCATCACGAAGCCCGCCTCGAACAGCGCGGACCAGTCGGTGCCGATCGGCGGGCCAATGAGTGTGAAAATTTCGGCTTCGTCGTCCGATTCCCTGACTGGCGTGGCGGAGAGTCCGAGTCTGTGCTTTGATTGCAGGTCTGTACTCTGTCTAAAAATTGGTGCGGGGATGTGATGGCATTCATCATATACGATCAGTCCCCACCGGCGTTCGTCGAACAAGCGGCGGTGACGATCCATTCCTGCTGTTTGGTAGGTGGCGATCGTCACCGGCCGGATCGCCTTTTCGCCCCCGTGATACTCACCGATCTCGTCTTCTTCGAGCGAGGTGTGTTTGAGCAACGATTCGTGCCATTGATTCGCAAGTTCACGCGAGGGCACTAGTATGAGAGTTTCGCCGCCGACGGCGGCCATCGCGCCCATGCCCGCAACGGTCTTGCCGCTTCCGGGCGGCCCCACGAGAACGCCCGCCTTCTGACTGGTGAATCGTTCGACCCACTCGCGCTGATAGTCGCGCAGGCTAAGCGAGAGGTCAATGTCGAGGTCGTCGCCGGTGTCGAGGTCGCGGGCGTCCCGGACCGGATAGCCCTCGTCGTAAAGAACGCGTTTGATCTCGGCCTCACTGCCCTCGCGCACCCAGCTTTCGGTCTCGGAGATGGGGGCGTGAAGCTGGGACTCATCGAGGACCCGCCGGGCGACGTTGCCCATCAGGCTCTCGCTATCCGCATCGAGAACGGTGTAGCCGTCTTCATGACTCTTGAGGACGAACTGCCGGGCGCGTTTCCACTGGCGGGAGATCCATTCTTCTAAATCCTCGTGGCGCTCGTCAGTCACCCGCCGGAGGGCGATGAGGAGATCCGCAAGATCGTCATACGGCCCAGCCCAGATGTCCTCTTCCCGGATGCGATAGAGCGAGTCCCCCGATCCGGTGGTATCGACGAGGTAGGCGAACGTCGAGAGTCGTGCACGAGTGAACTGCTCAGGATGCGAGACGACGAGTTCCCGCCGATTGGGAAAGGTGACGACGCGCTCGCGGGTCGCCTGTTCGTCCCACTCGGTGGGATACCACACCACTGGATCGCGCTCGACGTTCCGATGACCGATTTTTCCATCGTCAGCCAGTTCCGAGAGCCAGCGATCGGCCTCCTCCTGTGTGCAGTCCGTAACGCGGGCTACCTCCTCGGCGGTGAGGACCGGGTGGCCGAGGCTCTGGATGGTCTCGTAAAACTCCTCGATCGATCGGTTATCGGTCACTGAACGTGGCTACGACGGGCGCGGCTAAACGACTTTCACTTCCCGATGACAGCCGCCGAACGAACGTCGAGGGCCGTTTCGAACTCCTCGCGGCGCCCCTCGCGTTTGCCAAAGCGTTTTAGCTGCTCTTCGTGGGCGCGTTCGAGCGCGTCGCGTTCGCGCCGTTCGAGTCCGAGGTTTTTTTCCATTTCCTTCCAGTGATCCGTAGGAACGAAAAAACAACAGATGTCGTCGTCCTCGTGGGCGAGTTCGTAGCGCCGACGATACGATTCGAGATCCGGTTCGAGGATTCGCTGAGCCTCTTCGAGCAGCGAGAAGAGTCGGTCGCCCGTGACGCTCGCTTTCGCGGTCGCGAGCAGGACGACCTGTCCCTCGATCGGACTGCTCATCCGCCCGCACGCATCGCCTTCTGGGCGAACTTTTCGATCAGCGGCTCTAAGGACTCTTCGTCTCCTTCGAAGACGATCGTCACCTCGGTCAGTGAGAGGCTTCGTCCGATACTGACTTTCTCGGCCGACAGGTCGGCCTCCCAGTCCTCGCCGACGACCCGGTCGTCGCTTTCGACCTCGCCGCCGAGGTTCGAGAGATAGTGGCGGGCGAGGCGCTGGCTAATTCCTCGAAACGAACGCTCTTCTCTCATTGTCCACCGGCAACCGGCGGGAAGAGGCTGACCGTATCGCCCGATTCGAGCGATGTTTCGGGTCCCTCCTCGTGAGTCACGTCCCGACCGTTTTTGAGGATCGACAGTTGGGGCTGAATCTCGCCACTTCCATTGAGCAGTCGTCCCTCTAACTCACCGAACTCGCCTTCGATGTCGGAGAGCACCTCTCCGATCGTCACCCCCTCGTCGTACTCGCGTTCGATCGTCTTCTGGCCGATCGCCTCTCTGAAGGTCGCAAACGAGCGCAGTTCGAGATTCATACCGGTGAGAGGGACGCCGTAGGTATAAATATCGGTTTTCGTTGAGGAGAGATAGCGAACGATCACCGTCGAAGACGTGTACCCAACGCACCGGCGAGCGCGCCGAAGCAGACCGAAAGCCCGAGGAGCGCAGCGAACCCGACGGTCGAAAGTGTCTCGTAGGCGAGTACGAGCGGAACTCGAAAGAGCGATCCCGCCCCTACGGAGATCGACACCGAGACCGCGGCCATCAGCCCCGCAGTAAGAAGCGTAACAACAGCGCCCTGAAGCGCGCCGCTTGCACCTCGTCGGGTGAGATAGCCCGCCGTCACGCCGCCACAGAACAGACAGAGGGTCGTAAAAACGAGGCGAATCTCCGTCGTAAGTGGCCCGGCGATCGAGACAAGGATGGCAAAAACGCCGAAACAGAGCCCGGCGGCGACCGCGCCGCCGTCGAATGCTCGCGCTCTCCCCGAGTTCGATTGGAGCTTTCGGGCGTACGCCGGGTCCTCGTCGTTCATAGAGCGTCGCTCAGCCGGATGCCGTCGTCGACGAGCCGCGAGTGGCGCTCCTGATCGAGTTTCTCCGCGAGCGCCTCGTGATCGTAGAGCTGCTGGATCAGCGCGTACTGAAAATCACACCACACCTCGGCGTAGATCGAGGACTGACCCCACGCGCGAAGTTCGACGATGTATCCATCATACCCTTCCCAGCGTTCTTCGAGCCTATCGAGTACATCCGCGGCGGCGCTCGCGGCGGACTCCTCGCCCTCCGCGATGGCGGCGTTGATATAGCCCTCGTACTGGTCGATCTCGCGTCCCATCGCCATGAGCGTCTCGTCGCTGTCTTCGGGCAGGGTTTCTGCGAGTTCGCGGGGAACGGCGAGGCTGATTTCGTCCATGGGAGGGCATGGGACGCATGGGATAAAGACCTGTCCGACCCGTTCCATCATTGGAGTAGATACGCACCGCATAGCACTGCCGAGAACGCTACTGGAACGAGCCACTCGACTGCGGGCAGCGAACTGTCACTGAGCGAAACGAGCGCGATGAGACCAACCAGTCCGAAGGCGAGGAGAACGGCCGCGAAAACGGCGTATCCGAGCCGATCGAGATTACCAGTCCAAAGCGAGTGGGCAGCGAGTAAACAGCCTACAGCGACGATCAACGTTCCCGCGGATGCGGTCGGGTCAGGCAATAGAAGCGTACTGGCGATAGCAACGACCAGAATGTAACCCGCAGCTGTCAGGACGGACCGCAGCTCGGCAAACACGACCGAATCATTTTTATCAGCGTTCATGTGAACTTGTCACTCGGCCAGCGAGATGCCGCGAACGATCACGTATAGAAGTGTGTTCGCGATCCCAACAACAAAGAACAGGAGCGCCAACGACTCCAGCGCCGTACCGAGGAGAACGGCAGTAGCGGGCGCGAGATCCGCGACCAGTACGCAGACGCCCGCGAAAAGGAACCAGACGAACAGAATACCAGCGATGACGCCACCCTCTCTCAAGGCGGCAGTCGGTCCGAGCGGTGTCGCAGAAAGTTCACTCGCCATGCGCTCTGAGCGATATCTGCCGGCATAGGTTTTCTGGCCGCGATTCACATTTGTAGCGGGCAAAACGGACAGCTTTTACACAGTTATAATTGAGATAATAACTAAATGAAGTCAACAGGACTGCTTCACCATCTCGAACTATACGTGTCGGATTTAGATCGGTCCATCTCGTTCTGGGGATGGCTTCTCGACGAACTCGGATATACTGAGTACCAGCGGTGGGAAGAAGGAAGGAGTTGGAAGAAAAGAGACACCTATCTCGTGTTCGTCCAGACGCCGAAAGAACACTTGCAGAAATCGTATCAACGTCGTCGGACGGGTATCAACCATCTCGCGTTTCACGCCGAATCCAAAGCTCACGTTGATTCGATGACTGAGAAGCTCAGACAGCGCGAGGTGACGATACTCTACTCCGAAGACCATCCCTACGCAGGTGGGCCGGATCATTACGCCGTCTATTTCGAAGATCCCGATCGGATCAAAGTCGAACTGGTCGCGCCGAGTTCGGACTAACGTTCCTCGACGTGGCGGACGTCGACCGCAACCCCCCGCGAACTCTCCACCATCTCACGGCCGAACATCACCGCCCGACCAACCGCGAAGGCCTTCGGACCCTCGACTACCACCTCGTCGCCCGTTCTGATCGTTTCGTCGGCATCCAAAATCCCTGGTGCGAGGACGTTCCCATGCGGAACGAACCCGTCGATTTCGACGCGCTTTTCGGGAATGTCGCTTTCTGCCCACTGACGCGCGCCCGCAAGCGTCAGCGAGAGCGTCCCATACTGGGGGACCATCGCCGCGAGCTGCTCGCCCTCTTCTGTATGAGCGCGGAACTT
The DNA here is from genome assembly GCA_022561895.1 of Methanobacteriota archaeon. Taxonomy (GTDB): domain Archaea; phylum Halobacteriota; class Halobacteria; order Halobacteriales; family Halalkalicoccaceae; genus Halalkalicoccus. Next base: position 7,560 of record JADFQH010000058.1, read on the forward strand.
CGGATACCGACTCTGAATCGAGAGATCGGAAAACAGCGCCTCGCCCGCTCCCTCGCCGAACTGGTAGTCCGCAATCGCCTTCACGGTGTTGTGCTGGCGCTCTTGCTTTCCGTACTTGGGTTCGCCATCCAATGTTCGCATGAGATTCGCAATCGACTCCGTCGCGGTGGGGTGGTCCTCAACGGTGTACTCGATGTCGGTTTCGACCTCGTCCTCGACCCGCTCGATGATCTCCCGATAATCCTCGGGCAGGTGGGCGATGATTCGTGGATACTCGTTTCGTTCGAGATACCGC
>JADFQH010000058.1:7864-12001 GCA_022561895.1 Methanobacteriota archaeon
GGACGACGTCCTCGATGCGGTCCCGCAACTCGGGGTCGATCGAGTCGTAGGGCACCAGCGCACCCGCGTTGACGATGCCCATGTCCAGGCCGGCCTTGATGGCGTGGAACAGGAACACCGCGTGGATCGCCTCGCGGACAGGGTTGTTGCCCCGGAACGAGAACGACACGTTCGAGATACCGCCGGAGAACGCGAGAAACGAAGGCGATCTCGGTTTCGGTCCATCTTCCAGTAACGGCGGTGTCGTAATGCTGGGCCGGGTAGGTCGTTTCGAGTTCTTGGGGCACGATTCCTATGGGCGAGGTCATCGAAACGAGGTGCGCGCGGTACTGGATCGCGTCGTGGAACTGGCCGTGGCTCTGGGATTCGCTGTAGGGCTTGGTGGCCGAACAGGGTACTAAGACGAGTGGGTTGTCGAACCGGTTTTTGTATCGTGAGGTGACCCGGTCGGCGAATCGCTGGATCTCGACCCTCCGGAGGGTATCGTCGGTCGTCGCGGCAATCTCCGCGCGCCGGTAGATCGGGGTGCGCTCCTCCATGTAGCTCCACTGGTCGTCGAACTCGCGGAAGGCGGCGGTGAGCCACGGCGCGTGGCGGGCTTTGCCCTCGATGTAATCTCGGAGTCGCCCTGATCGAATTCGCTCGCGGACGGTCGCGAGTTCAGCCCTGAGAACGTTCTCGTTGTGCGCCGCACAGTCCTCGCGGGTGAACTCCGCTATCGAACGCCGGCAGGCCGGACAGGCACACGGCAGCTCGGAGAGGTCGTCGAGAAACTGCTCGCCCTCGCGTGTGAGATACTTCCCCTGCGTGCCTTTCACGACCGCCCGGTGAGAATCGAGCAGATCGACGCCAGCGTACGCGAGGAGGGCGGCGTTTCGCGGAGTCGCCACGCCCGAAAGATAGAGCGCAGTGTCTGCGGGGATCGACTCTCGAACCCCGATAATCGTTTCTCGGAGTGCGCTCGCGTGGCCGACGATTCCTTGAGATGTCGAGAGGGCGTAGACATCGGTCCCGTGATTTTCTGCCGTTTCGGACGAGACGACCGCGCCGCTCGGGTACTCGACATCGGGATGTGAGACGGCAAACGCCTCCTCGACCTCCTCGGCTGTACCACTTGGAAACGCTCTGTGGGGGAGGATCGTCACCCGGTCGTCGCGCCCATCGGGGAGATCGCGATCCTCGGACCAGAGGCTGCCCGCGTCCTCGATGAGATCGTCCGCGAGCGCCGGAGTAGGTGTAGGATCGGCGAGGCGAAGCTCCCCCAGCCGCGCCGCGCCGTCGCGCTCGTGGATCTCGAAATACTCGGTCATGGTTCAACTGATCCCGAGACGCGAATGAGACTGTCGATCCAGTAGCGGATCAGCGCGCAAGCGGGTTCGGGACGCGCGCAATCGTGTACTCGTGGCGCTTTCCCTGCAACCGCATCGCGGTCAGCGCCTTGTGTTCTGCGGCATCCGAAAACAGGGCGCGCTCGTCGCGGTCGATCCGGCGATGGGGGATCGAGGGGTCGTCCCGAAGCTCGTCGAACGTTCGCTCGCATTCGGCCCGAACGAGGTCCCAACAGCGCTCCTCGGTAATTCCCGAAGAACTGACCAGCGCAACGATGAGTTCCGACAGATGGTTCTGAAACAGGGCGTAGTAGAGCTTGCGGTGGAGATCACGCTCGTCATCCGCCCGAACGTCCGAGTCGGGATAGCTCTCGACGGCCAGATCGTGTGCCGCGAGGCGCTCTTCGTGGACGCGCACGCCGCCGAAATCTCGAACCAGCGTGGCAACCGGCTTCCCCGCGTCGAACGCGACGAGGCTGTTCTGGGCGTGCGATTCAAGGGCGATCCCGTAGGCAGAAAGCAGCCGGAGCTGATCGGGGATCACGCATTCAGTGTACGCTCGGAAGAACTTCTCAACGCCTCTGTCGGTCGAATCGCGATACTGCGCCGCCAGATCGGCGATCAGCGGGCGGCCCGTCGCGGGCGAGCGCGCGATCAGACTGGAGACCGCAATCGGGACCGCTTCCCCGACGAGCGGGTGATCCTGCGGGTTCTGACGAAGAAGTCCCGAAAGGCTCCGCGCGTCGTCGAACGCCTCGCCTTCTGGATGGGGGCCACCGGGTTCGTGATAGCACGTGGCTACGGGTTCGGAAAGAAAGCCGAGCGAACCATCGAGTTCGTGGGCGACCGTCCGCAACGTGGCCGTCACGCGCGGGCCGTTGTGAACCGCCTGCGGCGAGAGGGTTCGCGTCGCGTTGGTCGTGCGCACCTCGATGGCGAGCTTGAGATGGGGATGTGGCCCCTCGCCGGTTCGCTCGGTCGCATGCGGGACCACGGTTCTGAGGTTCGAAAGCGGGGTCGCGGGGTGTGAGTAGGGAAGTGGAACGACCCGGCCGTCAGCGATCCGGTCACGAAAGCGATCCGGGATAACATGTAAAAACTGCCACGGATGGACCGGGATCACCGCGTACTCGTCGGGCGAACAGCCTGGCGGGAGGGCGTTTTCGAGAGCCGTTTCGAGACCGGCGAACAGCGCGAACAGGCGATCCGAGAGGGTTCTTCTGCCATTGGATTCTCGTTTCGCATGAGTGGTTCGGACGGCGACGAATCGGACATGGACCTGCGAATCGAACTCGGGGGCGTACGCGAGCGCCGCGCCCGCGTCCATCCCGCGTCTGATCTTCGCGCCGAAATGAAACGGGTGGCCCTCGATGACGATCCGTTCGAGCGACGCGGCCCGGTCGGCCCCCGGAATCGTACGTGCGAGCGCCGAAACCGAACCGCCTGCGTCCCGACAGCGTTTTTCCTGAACGCGTCCCCCGAGGCGGGCAAACGCGAGATTGGCGACGCTCTCTTCGAGTTCGCACTCGATCAAGCGGGCCTGTTCAGCGTCCCTGAACGCCCCCTCGCGCTCGACGAGCGGGACGATCTCTGTCGGGTGATCGATGTGTTCCGCCCCCTCGGAGCTCCACCGAGAGACCGGGCCGGTGAGCGCGAGACGGCCGAAGCCGTGTTCCGTCGCGACCGGCGCGAGGAGTGCGACGTCGCTTTCGGGGAACGCGATTCCACTGACCGCTCGACAGCCCTCGTGGAGTGGCTCAATGGCGTCGAGCAGTCCAGCTCCCGACTCTCCGGAAAGCGGAGCGGGTCCATCAGTGAGAACGGTCGGATCCCGAGTCGAGATCGTGATCGACTCGGGGAGTCCGGCGGGGACGTCCCGGAGGAGTCCGCCGACGAAGCGATGGAGGATGCTTCGGCGTGCGCCGGGAATCTCGGCGCGGTAGGCGTCTTCGGGTGGCTTCGCGAGATCGTGACGGCGAGCGTAGACGGTCGCCGCACCGAGGACCGTTCGTTCGGCGTCGGTAAGAACCGGGGCTGTCGGTCCGGGCGTCTGCATGAAGTCGGGTACGACGCGAGACCACTATAGTACTCGTTGAAGCGATTCATACCGGTCGGGTCGGTCTTATAACCCTCCGGGATCGAATGGCCGATCATGACGGAGTACGACGTGGTGATCGTCGGCGGGGGCGTCGCGGGGCTTTCTGCGGGGATCTTCACCGCCCGCGCGGGGCTCGAAACCCTGATCGTCGACCAGGGCCGCTCGATCCTCGCGCGCAACGCGCTGCTCGAAAACTACCCCGGATTCCCGATCGGGATCAACCCCCGGCGCTTTCTCGACATGGTCGAGGCACAGGCCCGCCACGAGCAGTGGCTCACCGCCGCCATGCGCGAACTCGATTCCCAGTGGGGCTACCGTCGCCGCGCGCGTCTCAGTGTCAAGTATGTCCATAAAAAGGGCCGGGTGTTGGTCGGTTTTCGTGAACGCGACGGGCGCTTTGTCGCCGATCTGAGAAGTTGCCCGGTGTTGACTCCCGAGGTTGGCGAGCGATTGCTGGAGCTGTCCGAGCTGATTTTCGGGATGGACGCCCGTACCCGGATTCCACAGATCGAGATCGCTTCGGGCGATCAGCAAACCCTGCTGGTGGTTCGGCACCTGGAACCGCTCAGCGATGCAGATCTACAGCGCTTGCGCGATTTCTCAGTATCCAGCGGGCTGGGTATCGTGCTGCAAGCCAAAGGGCCCAAAAGCCTCGTCGGCCTGGATGGGCAAAGTCTGGAATTGACCTACACAGTTGACTCAGAGGACCTG
>JADFQH010000059.1 GCA_022561895.1 Methanobacteriota archaeon
CGTCCGGTTTACGGACGGCTTTCTCGCCTACGACGATCAGATCGCCGACGAAACCGATCCCGAGGTGCAGGCGTTTCTCGACGCGGGGGCGATCTCGGTTGGGAAAACGAACACGCCCGAAGGCGGGTATATGGGCAAGACCGATAATCTAATCATCGGCCCGACGCCGACGCCGTTCGACCTGGGGAAGAACGCGGGCGGCTCCTCGGGGGGGAGCGCTGCGGCGGTCGCGGATGGAATGTTGCCGTTCACCACGGGGACGGATGGTGCAGGTTCGATCCGCATTCCTGCCTCCTTTACTGGGACATACGGGCTGTTTCCCCGCGTCGAGGACCCCGGCGAGTTCGGGACCGGCGACACCTACTTCCAACCGGGCGTCCAGACCCGAACCGTCGAGGACACCGCGTACACGCTCTCTGCGATGTACGGAGACGAGGACTCGACCGATTATTTGGCCGCCCTTGAGGACGGCGTTGAGGGGCTCTCCATTGGGTATAGCCCCGGACTGGACACCTACCCGGTCGAGGAGCGCGTGCGGAGCGTCATCGACGAGAACATCGACGCGATCACCGAGGAGGGCGCGACTGTCGACGAGGTCGAAATCGATCTCAACCAGAGCTACGAGGAGTTCATCGACGCGGTCTGGATCGTCTGGACGACCTCGTACGCGGAGCTGGCGGCGGGGTTCGAGGAGGAGGACGGCATCGACGCGCTGGGCGACGAGCGGGATCTCTTTCCGGACGAGCTGGTTGAGATCATCGAGACCGGAAACGAGTTTCTCGATGACGAGGGAGAGCTGCTCGAGGACGCCCTCGAAACGACGATCGATGCGCGCTCGCGGGCGTATTCGGGGCTTCAGTCGGCACTCGAGAAGTACGACCTCATCGCCACGCCCACCCTCTCGGTGCCGCCGTTTCCGAACGACGAACTCGGCCCGACCGAGGTCGACGGCGTCGAGACACATCCGATCGTTGGCTGGCTGATTACGACGGTAAACAACATGACGGGCCATCCGGCAGCATCGGTCCCGGCCGGGCTGACGGAGAACGGAAAGCCGGTAGGGTTACAGCTGATCGGCCCGGTCCACGACGACCGGACGGTGGTCGCGGCGAGTGCGGCCTACGAGCGGACGAATCCGTGGTACGACGACTATCCCGGGCGGTAATGCCCCCTTATTTCGGATTGACAACGAATCAAAACAGTAATTCATATCGTTGATTTATTCCTCCGTTCGCTCGAAAACTCGTCGATATCGGCTTCGATCCCGGTATGTTCGTAATCAGCCGATAGACGATACGACTGCAACTCGTTGAGAAATCGTCCGTCGTCTCCCGTCGCATCGCCTTCGGAGACGATCTCTCGACCGAACAGGGTGAGGACGCCACCGTGCGTCGTCGGGTCGAATCCTCTCGTATGAAGAACGGACTGGGCGGCGTGAAAACACGCATAATACAGCCTATTGATGACTGCTTCGTCCGTCCCGCCCACATCGCGGAGTTTGCGTGCATCCGAAAGCGCATCGTTTGCTTTCTCCAGTTCGTCTTCGGCGTACTCATCCATACGAGCGCCCCTCGCTCAACACGTTTTTCAAGAACGGCCAGTCCTGTCGGGATTCGAAATGGTCTTTCGTCTGAAGATGAGGGATGATGGCGACGCCGTGTTTGACACCGATATCGAACGAAAGCTGGAACAGTTCGTCCGTCTCGTCTTTGGAATCGAGAACGACGAGTACGTCCACGTCCGACCGTTCGGTCGCGTCACCTCTGGCGACGCTGCCGTACAGGATGATCTCGTGAACACGCTCGCCGAGTGCGTCGTGTACGGCTTTTGCGAACTCCTCGAACGCCTGCTCGCGCCTCTCGGTCGCCTGTATGCTCATAGCTGTATGTTCGATGGCGTCCTATTCAATTTCATCGGTCGAATACCTACGTCCGTACCGCATCCGCGCCGGTAGCCTTTTGTAAATCCATTTTGACTCGATGGTATGGCTGAACTGATCTATCACGATCATTCCTCGAATAGTTCTGCCCTCTCGCCATTCGATCAGGTGATCGGTGAGATTGCTACGAAAAGCGAGGTCCGTATCGCCTGTCCGTATATTGGACCAAAGTATCTCGAACGCATACTCGCGAAGGCACAGGACTGGCGCGTACTCACTGACGTAGAAGAGTGGCTGAGCGTGCATGCGGTTGCGAATCGAGAACGGGTTCACGACCTAATCTCGGAGAACTGGGATAGTGTCCATCATTTTCCTGATCTTCACGCGAAAGTGGTCCTTACAGAGGACAAAGCATTGGTCGGATCGGCCAATCTCACAACGAAGGGTCTTACTGGACGGGCGGAGATGTCCATCCTTTTCGATGAATCCGAGAAGGTAGAGGAGATAACGGACTGGTTCGAAATGTTATGGAAGAGGAGTTCATCACCCGAAATGAGCGAGGTAGACGAGTTCTTGGACGCCGAACCATCCTCGTCGAGTCCAGCACGGAACCGTAGCACTGCCTCGATATCATCGAACGCGCCGAAAGTCCGTGCGTCGCTTTCCCCTGATTCATCCGCTCAACAGGAGTCTACCGAGATCACACAGACTGATCACGAGCGTCTCGTTGAGGTGGTTAGCAATGCACCGAGCGCTGAGTGGATCAATCGATATTTTTCTTTACTCGCGAATTTGCTCGCTGAGACCGGATTGACGACCGATGATACTCAGCTTGTCACATCGCTTCCGCAGAACGGAAGCCTTCCAGTGACGATAAACAACCGATACGTTTTGACTGCTCTCCGATCGGACCGAAGAACAGGTTTCATAATCCAACATGGTTCGGAGAAGCTTACTGAATACATCCGAGAGTCAGCCTATAATGGTCGGTTCGATCCGATTGATAACGAGAACGAGACGGCTACACCTCACTATCTGGAATTTGAAGATTCACCGAACCGTATCGCCGACAGTGATTTCAAAGAAGCATGGTTCAGTGCCGTCACTGATGAGGTCGGGCGAGCAACCATCTCTCCTTATCGGCGACACCACCGGCCGGTCGTCTGTAGAGCAGCGCGAAACAACCGCTACCGGCAACGAGTGATCCGAGCGGCGTTCGAGTGACGACCTGCTACAGCGGTTTCGAAACCTGCCCCGATTCGCCGCCAACACGGAACCTATCTGTGCGGGGTCCTTTTATCGGGGCGTGAGACACCTCCCGAAACATCTCCGGCCCAAATGGCGCTATCTCGCGGTCGGGATCGAGACGTGGCCCGACGCCCGTCTCTCGCGGCGCGAGTTTCAGCGCCACGTCTGGTATGCGGGCCAGAACCTCTTGGGTGATCCGGGCTGTGGCGACGCCGACCTCAGCGTGTTCGAGTTTCACCACGCGAATGGGACCGGCGAGGCGGTCGTCCGCACCCGTCGGGATACCGTCTGTGAGGCACGTGCAGCGATTGCGTGTCTTTCCGAGATCAGCGGGGAAGAAGTCGGCGTCGTCGTCCGTGGCGTGAGCGGCACAGTGAGAAGCTGTGAAGAAAACTATTTAGGACGCCGACCGGAAGTTTCGGGCGAGAATCGAGTCGTGTTCGAGAACGCAGACCGGCCCGCCGTCGTTCGTGACGGCTGCGTCGATATTCAGGCCGGGGACGCGCAGATCGGCGCGACGGACATCGATGTAACTTCAGTGTGATACTATGCAGGGACAATCCCAACAGCAGGCATACGACCGCGGGATCACGATCTTCTCGCCGGACGGACGCCTCTATCAGGTCGAGTACGCCCGCGAGGCCGTAAAGCGCGGCACCGCAAGCATCGGCATTCGAACAGCCGGCGGCGTCGTTCTGGCAGTCGACAAGCGCATCCGCTCGCCGCTCATGGAACGAACGAGCGTCGAGAAGATCCACAAGGCCGACGACCACATCGGCATCGCCAGCGCGGGCCACGTCGCCGACGCTCGTCAACTGATCGACTTCGCCCGGCGCAACGCACAGGTCAACCGGCTCAGGTACGGCGAGCCGATCGGCGTCGAAACCCTCACGAAGGACGTCACCGACCACATCCAGCAGTACACGCAGGTCGGGGGCGCACGCCCCTTCGGCGTCGCGCTCATCATCGGCGGCATCGAGGACGGCGAGCCCCGACTCTACGAGACCGACCCCTCGGGGACGCCCTACGAGTGGAAGGCGCTCGCAGTGGGTGCGGACCGTGGCGACATCGAGGACTACCTCGAGGCGAACTACGAGGAAGGGGCCGACTTGGAGGGCGGGATCGAACTCGCGCTCCGCGCGCTCGCGGAGGCCAACGACGGCGAACTCCGGCCCGAGAGCATCGGGATGGCGACGATCCCGACCGAGACCGCGACGTTCACCGAAGTCGAGGATGAGGAGATCGACTCCCACCTGACGGAGTTCGACCTGCTGGCCGAGGACGAAGAGTCCGAGGAGTCGTCCGAATAGCGAACCGACAGCGGGAACACTCTTTTACCGGCGGCCCGAACGGGCAGCTATGATTTCACTTGACGAAGCGGTGACGGCGCGCCTCGAATCCCACGGCGCGCGATTCGAAGTGCTCGTCGGTCCGGATGCGGCGCTCGCGATCAAACGCGGCGAGTTCGACGGCGATCTCGAAGACGTTATCGCCGCCGAGGAGGTCTTCGAGAACGCTTCCAGAGGAGATCGTCCCGCAGAAAACGATTTAGAGGACGTCTTCGATACGACCGATCCCATAGAGATCATCCCAGAGGTCATTCGACGGGGGGAGATCCAGATCACCGCCGAACAGCGCCGCGAGATGCAAGAGCAGAAACATCGTCAGCTGGTCAACCGGATCGCGCGAAACGCGATCAACCCCCAAATGGACGACGCGCCCCATCCACCCGACCGCATCGAGAGCGCCTTAGAACAGGCCGGCTTTCAAGTCGATCCGATGGAGCCGGTCGAAACCCAGGTCGACGACGCGCTCGACGCGCTTCGACCCGTGATCCCGATCCGATTCGACGAGGTGGTCGTCGCCGTCCAGCTACCCGCCGAGCACGCCGGCAGCGCACAGGCCCAGGTGAGACAGTTCGGAGATTTGCAGGAAGAAGAGTGGCAGAACGACGGCTCGTGGGTCGGCGTCATCGAGTTCCCCGCGGGGATGCAGAACGATTTCTACGACCTCGTAAACGAACACACCAGCGGAACTGCCGAGACGAGAATCATCAAGGACGAAGACGAGATCGGCACGCGTTAGCCGCGCTTGAATCCAAGCAGAAATCCCGCGACGAAGCCCGATCCAACCGAGAGCGTCGAAAGGAGTGCAACGAGCCAGCCCGGCGTTTCCGGTGTGGCTCCAGTCAACTCGCTTGCCAGTAGCCTCCAGTCCACCCCGAGAACTCCACGGGCTTCGAGTAACCGAAACAGGGCGAGCTGAACCGCAAAAACGAGGACGAACGCTTTTGCGAGCTGTTTTGCCGCAAAGCCACAGATCATTCCCAAGAACCCGCCGCCGCCGAAACCAGCGCCGAGCTGGTGATAATCGATCGATTCTACAGCCATATCATATATTTAGTCTGCCACGACAATACTGTATCGGCCAGCATGAGATTAAAGTCTGCCGGGCGCGTAGAGGGAGTATGGGTGTGCGGTATCGCGATATCGAGGTGAAGAACCGGCGAGGTTGAGGTCGTCGGTATCGACATCAGCGGCCGCCACGAGGAGCGCGGCGAGTATCTGATGGTCGCCGCCGCCGTTGCCGCGGGCGTCGGCTCGAACCGGGTTCGGGAGGTCACCGGAATAGGCTTTGCGACCAGCCGCGCGGAGCCGACCCTGAGAGAGACGCTGTCGGTCGCGGAGGGGGCGATCGCTGCGCTTCCCGATCCTTCCGCTGGACCGATCGTCGCCGAACGCGGGGAGTTCTACGAGGAACCCGTGGGAATGATCGACGCCTCGTTCGGCCCCGAGTTCAAATACGTCGAATCGATCGGCGAGCGAAGAGTCGTCGAGATCGCCCACCACGCAGCGTATGCCGCACGAACACTCCTACTATGAACACGGTCATCGCAAAACGAGTAGACGAGGGGACCGCCGACACGAGCGAGATCCGCGATCTGGCGCGTGCGGCGGGCTACACCGTCCGCGGAGAACTGACACAGACACGCACCGAGGACGCCGCCTACCATCTCGGCGAGGGGAAAGTCGAGGAACTGGCGCGATTAGTGACCCGCGAAGGCGCTAAAACAGTTATCTTCGACAACCGGCTCGGCCCGTATCAGATCTACAACATCGGGACGAAAATGCCCGAAGACGTCGAGGTGATCGACCGATTTGCCCTCATTCTCGACATCTTCGGTCAGCGCGCCCAGACCAGAAAGGCCCAGTTACAGGTCGAACTCGCCGAGTTACGCTACGAACTTCCAAGAGTCGATGCGAAGGTCAGCCTCGCGAAACGCGAGGAACACCCCGGCTTCATGGGACTTGGCGAGTACGACGAGTCTCGCGAACGCGACATCAAGTCCCAGATCAGCCGGATCAAGGACGAACTCGAAACGATCGCGAAAACCGAGGAGAACCGCCGAGACGAGCGTCGAGAGTCGGGGTTCGATCTCGTTGCGCTCGCAGGGTACACCAATGCCGGGAAATCCACGCTGCTGAGACAGCTTGCGGCGGATCTCGCGGTCGAGGAGAACGAGGATCTTCACCCGGATCTCGACCCGACCGCAGAATCCCGAGACCAGCTCTTTACGACCCTCGGAACGACAACGCGCCGGGCGGATATGCAGCGCGACGTGCTGCTCACTGACACTGTTGGCTTCATCAGCGACCTGCCCCACTGGCTGGTTGAATCGTTTCGGTCGACGCTCGATGAGGTTTATCGGGCGGATCTCGTTCTCCTCGTGGTCGACGTGAGCGAACCAGTAGAGGAGATCAGGGAGAAGCTCGTGACCTGTCACGATACGCTCTACGAGCGAAACGAGGCCCCGATCGTCACAGTGTTGAACAAGATCGATGCGGTGAGCGAGGAGAAACTCGAAGAGAAACGCGCGGCGCTCTCGGCGCTCGCACCGAACCCCGTTGCGGTCAGCGGCATAGAGGGGCTGAACGTCGATGCGCTTGCGAAACGAATCAGCCGGGAGCTGCCGCCACTACAAGAAGAACGGCTGATGCTGCCAATGACCGACGGGACGATGAGCCTCGTCTCGTGGCTGCACGACAACACCCATGTCGAGGACGTGACCTACGACGCCGATCAGGTGCTCGTGGAGTTTTCGGCCCGTCCATCGACCGTCGAGCGCTCGCGGGCGAAAGCGGGTGAGCTGTCGGTCGCTGAATCGGCCTAAGTGAGCGCCCGTTTTTCCTTTTCGACTACCCGCACGTCCTCGATTCGCGTGCCCGAATATCCTCCCTCCTCGTCCTTCTCGGCGGCTTTCACCATATCCCAGACGACGTTTAGCCCCGTCGTCACGCCCTCCAAGGCCTCCATCTCACAGCCTGTCTTGCCGGTGGTTTCAACAGCTACCTCCAACTCGACGTGATCGTCACCCACCTGAAACTCCGTATCGACGTTCGTGATCGGGATCTGATGGCACATCGGGATCGTCTCCCACGTGTGTTTGACGGCCTGAATCGCTCCCACACGGGCGGTCGCCAGCACATCGCCCTTTTTTATACCGTCCTCACGGATCGCACGAATCGTTCCCTCGCTCAGATGAATCTCGCCCGCCGCGACCGCCCGGCGAGCCGTGTCGGGCTTTCCACCGACGTCGACCATCTGTGCCTCGCCGGACTCGTCGACGTGGGTCAGATCCTCACTCTCACCACCGCGCTCGCTCATTTCTCCCCCCAGATCGCTTCTGGAAGCGCACCGAGTAGATCCGATGCGAGCAGCCCACCGCCATGATCGAGGCGTTCGCCCGCCCGGCCGTTGGCGTAGGCGGCCGCGGCGGCCGCGTCGAACGGATCGCACTCCTTCATGAACGCGGCGGTGATTCCTGCAAGTGTGTCGCCGGTCCCACCGACGGTCATGCCGGGCGTGCCCCGCGTCGAGATTCGCGTGCGCTCGCCGTCAGAAACCACGTCCGCCGCTCCCTTCGCCATCACGACGTGGCCCAGGTCTGCAGCGAACGCTTCGATCTCGTCGGCTCCCTCCTCTAAATCTTCTAGCTCCGGTCCGCCCATCTTTGCTAACTCCTTGCGATTTGGCGTACAGACGAGCGTTGCATCGGTGTCGACTTCGGGAACGATTTCGAGCGCGTCGGCGTCGACCACCATCGGCCCCTCGAACTCCTGCAAAAAGGTTTGTGCCGCTTCGAGGGTCTCGTCGGCCGTTCCGAGGCCGGGGCCAAGGACGACTACGTCGTCGTACTCTTTTGCGGTACTGATCAGCCCATCGACCTCTTCGGGGGTGAGATAGTCGCTCTCGTAGGATTGGACGATCAGATCCTCGGCGTAGCCCGCGAGTACGTCCTTGATCGATTCGGGACAGGCAACGAATGAGAGGTCCGAGCCCGCACGTAGGGCGGCCTGTGCGGAAAGCCCTGGCGCACCGGTGTAGGGGCCCCCGCCGATGACGAACACCCGCGCTTCCGCCGAATCGGGAGCCGGCGCGCCGATAGCGAGATCCCCCGGCCCGACGTAGCGCTCGGCGGCCGCGGGAATCCCGATGTCCGCGACCCGGACATCACAATCGAGATCCGCGAGCCCCGGCTTTTGGTCGTGAAAGGTGACGACGCGATCGGCGGAGACGGCGTTTTCGGGGACTTCGCCCGAGTCGGCGTCGACCCCCGAGGGTACGTCAACCGAGACGACGGCTGCATCCGTAGCGTTGATCGCGCGGGCGGCGCTCGCTTCGGGCTCTCGAAGTTTGCCGCTGATTCCAGTCCCGAGCATGGCGTCGACGACCACCTCGCACTCAGGAAGGTCGAGATCGGCCGAATCGGTGACTGTCATGGTGTCGTAGCCCGTTTTTTCGAGTGCCTCCCAGTTCTCGCGAGCGATCTCGGTCGTGATCGTCTCGGGGCGACCGAGCAGATGGATCGAGAGGTCGTAGCTGTTCAGAAACCGCGCAGCGACGAACGCATCGCCCCCATTGTTCCCGCGACCGGCGACGATCGTGATTGAATCCCCCTCGCTCGCTTCTTCGCGGACGACGCGGGCAACTGCGTTCCCGCTCGATTCCATGAGCTGTTTTCGTGGCACGCCCAGCGCCGCTGCGTTCCGGTCGACCGCACCCATCCGTGCTGCCGTGATCATGGATAGGATTCGACCGGCGGCGGGTTAACGGTAGGGGTCTACTTCCGAACCTCGAATCCGTCGATTCCTTCGGGCTCCTCGTACTCGACCGCCACCTCCTCGACCTGTGCGGCCGAGGAGCCCTCGTGACACCAGCCGACCAACGCCTCGACGTCCTCTTCGCTTCCCTCGAACACCGCCTCGACCCGACCGTCATCGAGATTTTTCACCCAGCCCGAAACGTTGTGTTCGCGGGCGGTGTCGCGGGTCGTCGCGCGATAGTACACACCCTGTACGGTGCCCGAAGCGAAGACGTGCGCACGAGTACGATCCATAACTGCACGTCTCTTTCCAGCGGTAAAATCCTACTGGGCTTACCGTCTCCGGTCGCGGCGATCACGATCGCCGCGCGCTGATCCGGCGTTTGATCCCGCTCGCCCATTTTTCTACTTTCTCCACCCCGCCGTTTAACCGCTCGCTCGTATTGTGAACGTGGGTCAGATACCACGGCTTTCGCCAGTAAAAGGACTCGACCTCGAACGGGATTCCGTCAGGATGTTCCTCGCTACGGTAGTTCTGGAGGAACTCGCGCGTCATCTCGACGCCCTTTTCGGGGTTACAGTCGGTCGCGGCGTAGTGTTTGATCGGGTGGGTGTACCACGAGTACTCCCAGTGGGCGTAGGCCTCGACGCTGTTTCCGACATCGTGCAGGATGACGTGGAGCTGCCAGTCCGCAAACGGCGAGGCGCGCCACGCCCACGAGCCATCCGAAACGTTGCCATCGACTCTGACTTTGAGCGAGGAAATGACGTTGCGCCGAAAGCCCACCTCCGTGAGTAGCTCCTCGAACGCCGATTGAGGAAAATCGATCGTCCCGACGTACTCTTCCTCAGTGTTATCGGTCATCGCATACCCCCCGAACGACCAGTCCAACAGTCGGTGAATCGGCGGCTTGATCGTCCGGCGCGCACCGTTCAGCAGGTTCGGTGGTGAACCCATTGACGCTCGTTTTGCCGTCGGTAGTTATAGGCTTTCATTCTCAGGGTAGTTTATACCGCTTCGGCAGTTCCCTCGGTACGAAGGTGATGGAAGATGTACGTTTGGGTGTAGCCCGCGTACTCCCCACCCAACCGTTCGCGGATCGCACGTGAGGTTTCTCCGTACGAACCGCGATCACAATCGGGGTAGTGATCCGCAATCGCGGAGCGGATCCACGTGTCCAGCGGGACCGCCTCTAGATAGCCGAGCGAAAAGAGAAGTACGCAGTCCGCGACCTTCTCGCCGACACCCACAAATCGCGTGAGAAACGTGCGGGCCTCTTCGTATTCCAGTCCGCGCGCCTCTTCGGGATGGGCCTCCCCGTACGCGACCATTTCAGCCGTCTCCTTGACGTAGGGAGCGCGATAGCCGAGCGAACACTCCCGGAGCTCCTCGACGCTCGCGCGCGCGAGCTGGTCGGGTGTCGGAAACGCGTGGTAGGTTTCGCCATCGATCTCCATGCTATTCCCGAACCGTTCGGAAAGCGTCGTCTGCATCCCGTAGATCCGCGAAACGCGCATCTGTGCCGAGCAGATAAACGAGATCAGACAGGGAAAAACGGGATCGTTGACGATGCGCATCCCACGATGGGTAGCGTAGGCCTCCCGGAGCAACGGATCGTCGGGCCCGGTCGCGACGATCGCGTCGAGGTCGTCGTCGAGTCGGAGCATCTCTCGAAGAGCGGGTTCGGCGTCGATCGTTGCCTCCCATTCGAGTTCTCCCTCGCTCTGTTGTGTGCGAATGAGCTCTCCATCGATGATCGTGTAGTACCAACCCCCTGGGACTCCCTCGTAGATCCGGCCGTCCTCGCGCCGCCAGTGGTACGACTGACCGCTTTCGAGCGTCGCTCGGAGATCGAGACCGCCCGAACAAGAATCGAGCGGGATCGTCCCACGTTCCATCTCCATCGCCGGTTTTCGGAATCGCGCACGCTTGTGAGTTTCGAAGCGCGGGCAACATTCATACGCTTGGCTTGTGATGTTCACAGTGACCATGGACTGTCGAGTTGTCGTCGAGGCCGCGGTCCCGGTGTACGACGTCTCCACGGCCGACGAAGCCGTGCGGATCGCCATCTCGAAGACCGGCGAGATGCTCAACCCCGATCTGAACTACGTCGAGATCTCGATGGGCTCTCGTACGTCGCCGGGCGGCGAGGAGCTCGAACCAGTGTTTATCGTCGCCGACGAGGCGCTCGTCGCCCTCGAACTCGAGATGACGGTCTTCAACGTCGAGCGCGAGGAACACGCCTCACGGATCGCGCGCAAGGAGATCGGCCAGCGACTCAGAAACATCCCGCTCGACGTTCTCGAAGTCGAAGTGCTCGCTGATGAGGACGAAACCGACGACGACACGGATACTAACTCCGACGATGACTCTCCAGCGGAACGGACCGACGGCAACGGGGACGACGATATGCTACCGGAGTTCGATGACCTTCTCGAATAGCAGTCGGAAGGAGATACGGGTCGAAACCAGTACGTTCAGCCGAGAGTAACGCCATCGAACACTATAGTGGTCGTTGAACGTCACTACACACCCGTGTGCGGATTCGCGGCCAGCGCTCCCAGCGCTGGCCGCCAGCGTCCACACGGTCTGCAAACAGTTTCAACGACGACTATAGCCGCGACGCTGGTCGAGTTGTGATGATCCGAGAGAATGTCGGAAGT
>JADFQH010000373.1:0-715 GCA_022561895.1 Methanobacteriota archaeon
TAGCAGGAGACGCACTTGAAGACTTGGCAAATCTCCTCGGCCAGCCGGGCGCGGTCGGCGCCGTCGCGGGGGTCGAGGGCGAGCTCGGCCAGCGCCACCAGGGCGGCGGGGCCGGCGAAGCCGCTCTCGGGCTGCTCCAGCACCGGACAGGCGGCGACGCAGGCGAGGCACTGGATGCAGTCGCGCAGGTGGCGCGCCGGCGCCATGTCGATGGCCGACAGGGGCTCGGGGAAGCCCGGGTACTCTGCCTTGCGGACCAAGAGGGGCTCGAGCTGGGCCAGCAGCTTCTCGTAGGGCTCGCGCTCCGTCACCAGGTCGCGCACCACGGGAAGGTTGCGGAGCGGCTCGATGGTCATCTCGGGCTGCGCCGCCTCCCAGCAGGCCAGCACCGGCGAGCGCGCCGCCCGTCCTCATGAACGCTCGGCGTGTCGCGTCGGTCGTGTCGGTCGCGTCGTCAGCGTCGTTTGGTCGTGGCATCGTAATATGAATAGAAGAGATTGATAAAAAACAACGGACCAAACGAGTTAGGTCAGTCACAACCAACGGTATAGTTCGTCGGTGTCGATCGGGGGTTTCTCGTCGAAAAACGCCGTGACCAGTTTGCGCTCGCACGCACGGAGATGCTCGTGAAACGTCGGCTTCGAGATTCCGAACCGCTTCGCGATCGGCTACGGGCTCGACTACGCACAGCGCTACCGCAACCTCCGCTACATCG
>JADFQH010000373.1:725-2402 GCA_022561895.1 Methanobacteriota archaeon
GGGCCACTCGAAGTAGCCCGACAGGAACGCAACCCGGAGCACCTCACGCTGGCGCTCAGTAAGCGCGTCCTCGAACGCCTCACGGATCGCGGCGTCGGTCGGTTCGTTCCGCCCTCGCTCGCGCTGAGCGAGTAGCTCCGTCCCCTCGTAGTAGCTCCCGATCCCGTCGACGACCGCGCGCACGTCCGCGTCCTGTGGGAGTGTAACGAAAAAGCGCCCCTCGCCATTCTCGGCACTCGCTTCGCGCACGACGCCGCCGTACTCGGCGAGGGTTTCGGAGACGGACGGCTCCGGCCCGGTGAGACGGACGACGCATTCCTCGTCGTGCTCGGCGACGACGGTCGCCTCGGTGTCCGGATCCTCTCCAATAATATCGAGGACAGTCTCGCTTTCGGCACCCCGTATCGTGAGGAAGGCAACGACGGCCTCTGCGGTCGGTGCGACGCCAGCGACGATCACTTCGCACGACGCCGCAGCCGAGAGATCGACGAAGCCGACCGACCGGTCGCCGATTCCGAATTCGAGTTCGATCATCGTATCGCTCATGAGTGCTCGGCGCTGTTCGGCGGCGCCGATCGCGTAGGCGACGGTCTCGCCGAGATCGGAGAGAACGGCCCGTTCGTCCGCGTCGAACGCCTCGGGGCGTGGGGCATAGACACAGAGCACGCCGTACGTCGTCTCGCGGTAGGTAAGCGGGACGGCGATCGCCGACAGATAGCCCCTCTCGAGTGCGGCCTCGCGCCACGGCTCGAACTCGGGATCGTTGGCGATCCGTTGTGCGACCTGAATCTCGTCGGTTCGGATCGCGGTCGCCGCCGTCACGTGTTCGTGGTCGTGTTCGTCGATGGGCCGATCGTCGAGATATCCCGCCTCGACACCGGCCCACGCCCGCGGTTTCACCCGTTCGCTGGCCGCTCCGCGCTCGCCGATCCACGCAAACCGGTACGGCTCCTTGGCCGCGAGCTTTTCACACACCGTCTGTTCGATCTCCTCGCGGGTCGAGGCACGGACGAGCGCCTGATTCACCTCCCGCGTGACCTCGTTGATGTGGTTCAGCGTTCGCAGCCGTTCGGTCTGGTGGGAGAGCGCGCGCTGGCGGCGCTTTCGATCCGCGATCTCCCGGCCGGTCCCGCAGATGCCGATCGTCTCGCCCTCGTCGTTTTCGAGCAGCGAGCCGGTGAACTCATACGGGATACGCTCGCCGTCTTTCGTGAGGAGGTCCGCCTCCTCCCGACCGGTTCCGGTCTCGACGGCGCGCTGGATCGCCGCCGTGATCGCCACTCCGTCCTTCTCGGCGACGAAATCGGTTGGCTCCATCGACGCGATCTCCTCGTCGCGGTAGCCCGTCACGTCCCGGAGGCGTTCGTTCCAGCGGAGAAATCGTCCATCGAGATCGAACACGAAAAAGAGGTCCGCGAGCCGGTCGAGTGCCACCCGGATAAACTCCGGTTCGGTTTCCCGCGTCCGTTCGGCTGGCTGCCGATCCAGCTCCGAACGCATCACGGCAGCGAGGTGTGACGCAAGCGCCTCCGGGTCGGCGTCCCGGTGGACACACCGATCGACGCCCGCGGAGATCGCACGCGTCGCCGCCTCCCCATCGTCGTGGAGTACAATACACACGATATTCGGAACAAGCGCCCGAAGGTCGTCGATCACCGAGGTTTCATCTACGAACTC
>JADFQH010000060.1 GCA_022561895.1 Methanobacteriota archaeon
TAGTATTAGGCGTACAGAGATCAGTGGTGATTGGTATTTTTGAATCGCTCCGCAAGATTGGTGGAGAAGTCGGTACTGTGGTTATCGAAGAGCCAGAAATGTACTTGCACCCGCAAGCTCAGCGCTACTTCTACCGACTGCTGCGCGACCTTGCAGACAAACAGGAATGCCAAATCATTTACTCGACCCATTCCCCCATATTCGCTGACATTACTCGTTTTGAAGGGCTCAGAGTCTGTCGGAAACCGATAGGCCAGATGACTTCAGTCAGCTACGTGTCGCAAGATCAAGATGCTGAATATCTCGCATCGCAAAGAGCCGCACAGAGGCTTGAGATCGGATTCGACCCCGCCTCTAGCGAACTCCTTTTTGCTAAGAAAGCTCTGTTGGTTGAAGGTCCTGGCGACAAACTCGCAACACTAAGGACGGCGACCAACCTGCACCTCGACATCGACGGTGAAGGGCTGTCGGTGGTGCCATGTGGTGGCAAAAACGCAATCCCTTTCTACGTGCGGGCTTGTCGTGCGTTTGATATTCCATATGTTGTCATGTATGACCGGGATGTCTTCCCAATCCCGAGCGATGCCGACACGGGAACGATCGCGAAGATTAGCGCCGAAAACGAACAAGCAGAACGGGAAACGCAAGTTATTGTGGACGCAGTAGAAGACCCAGAACTATTGTTCGTTCTTGACCCTAGCTTAGAGGAGGTTTTAGGCATCGGCCGCACAGCCAAGGACAAGCCACGGCGCGTGGTCGCGGCGTTGGACGAGATTGACGTTACGTCGTATCCAACCGTGCTCAAGGAAGCGGTGAACGCACTGTTCACTTTAAGGAGCTAGCGCTCCTAGGACCCATGCCGGCGGCGCGACACTCGCTGATCGGCCCGCACGGAAAGCCGTACTCGGTGAGTGCGTCGAGCCAGTTCTCGGTGCTTTCTTTCTCGAACTCCGCTTCGATGATCTCGAGGACGGTCGCTTCGTTCTCCTGTCGGTCGTCATTGGTCGGATATTCGAGCAGCTCCTCGCGGCCGAGTAACTCGACAAAATCACCCCATCTATCGTCGCTCGGAACGCCCGTGACGAGCGCCCCGTCCGCCGTCTCGAAGCGCTGGTAGGGAATGAGCGTCTGGTGGCTCGTCCCCTGCGGACCCGGAACCACCCCACTCATCGAATACTCCGTGAGGTACTCGTTCATGAGCGAGACGATGGAATCAAAGAGTCCGACGTCGAACTTCCCGGTGAAATTTTCACCACTTTGCTCGCGCTCGTACAGTCGCGCGAGCACGCCCATCGCCGCGAACATCCCCGTCGTAAGATCGCCGATCGCCTGACCGACCTTTACTGGTTCGCCGCCCTCAGGTCCGGTGACGCTCATGATCCCGCCCTCGGCCTGCAGGATCAGATCGAGCCCCGGTTTTTCCTTGTAGGGACCGCTCTCGCCGTAGCCCTTGATGCTCGCATACACGATCCCCGGGTTTCGCTCCCGAAGATCCTCGTAGCCGATGCCGAGCTTCTCGGTGACACCGTAGCCAAAATTCTCGACGAACACGTCAGCGGCTTCGAGGAGTTCGAGAGAGGCCTCGACGCCCGCCTCGCTTTTGAGATCGAGCGTCACCGATTTTTTGTTCCGATTGTTTGCCATGAAGTAGCCCGATTTTCCCTCGGGACCGACGCCCTGTGAGCGCGCGGGGTCGCCCGCGCCGGGGCGCTCGATTTTTACCACTTCTGCGCCCATATCGGCGAGTAAGGCTCCACAAAAGGGACCGGCGCGGTGGGCGGTCATCTCGACGACCGAGACGCCCGCGAGGGGGCCTGCGTTCTCGCTTCGTTCGCTCGTTTCATTTGGACGCACGCTCACTCGCCCTCGTTAAACTCGTCGACCAGCTCCCGGCGCTCGTCGGTAGCGAACTGTTCCCACCAGAGGTCGGCCTCGAACTCGCGGGCGTCCTCGGCGTCGGGCGCTCGCGCCGCGTAGTTGAGCGCGCGCTTCGAGTTTTTCACCGCCTTTCGTCCAGTGTCCTGGATCCCGTCGATAATTCCTTCAACTGTGGAATCGAGCTCCTCACGCGGAACCGCGTGGTTGACCAGCCCGATTCGTTCTGCCTCCGCGGCGTCGATGAAACCCGCAGTGAAGACGATCTCCTTGGCTTTGGCTTCGCCGACCAGCTCGATCGCCCGCTTGTTCGACCCTCCTGTTGGGATCTGGCCGATGTTCGCCGTCGGTACGCCGAACTTCGCCTCCTTGACCGCGATCCTGAGATCACAGTACATCGCGAAAATGAGACCGCCCCCCACACAGTAGCCGTTGATCTTCGCGATCACCGGTGCGTGACAGTTCAAGGGTTTCTGGTACATCTCGTAAAAGAGCTCTTGGCGGTCCTCTTGGTGGGCGTGGTCTTCCGTCGTGCCCGCGTACTCCGTGATATCTGCCCCCGCCGAGAAGGCGTCCTCGCCTTCTCCCGTGATGACGACCGCGTCGATATCCCTGTCCAGCTGAATCTCGTCGAACGCTCTCGACAGATCGAGCATGACCGCGTCGTTCAGGGCGTTGTACACCTCGGGGCGGTGGAACTCGATCGTGGCAATCCTATCTTCGATATCGAGGCTGATGCTCTCGTAGGCCGTGTGGCTGACCATGCGGGTACACCGCATGGACTGCTCAAAAGTCTTCCCGAAAGCCCTCGCTCGGAACTGGCGGTCGAAAATCGCTTCGCGATTTTCGGGCCCACAAGAAACGCTTTGCGTTTCTTGGGACGTTCCTCGCTCACGGAACGCCTCGCGTTCCGTTCGCCAGCGAGGTCGCAGAGCAGCCTCGCACTGCTCGCGCGAGCGGCGAAAGTGCCACTCGCGTTCGCACCGGCCACTACACCGCCGTGATTGTACCGAACTGTCACACCGCAACCCCGTAACAGCTTAATCCTCCGACCGGATGTGTGTGACTGCATGTCTTACGAGATCGCTACGATCCCCGGTGACGGGATCGGGCCGGAAGTAGTGGACGCGACCCTCCCGCTGTTCGAGGAGGTCGCACAGAATCACGGCGTCGAAGTCGAATTTACGAGGTATGACTGGGGGAGCGACCGCTACCTCGAAGAAGGAGCGATGATGCCCGATGACGCCCTCGATCAGTTGGAGCCGAGCGACGCGATCCTCTTAGGAGCCGTTGGCCACCCCGAAGTCCCGGATCACGTCACGCTTCATGGCCTACTCTTACCCATCCGAAAGCAGTTCGACCAGCAGATCTGTGAGCGCCCCTCGATCCTCTTCGAGGGTGTCGAGAGCCCGCTCGAAGGCTACTCGGGCGGCGACATCGAGTTCGTCGTCTTCCGCGAAAATACGGAAGGCGAGTACTCGGATATCGGCGGGCGCGAGCACGTCGGCTTCGATCATGAATTCGCCGTTCAGACATCGGTGTTCACCCGACAGGGGACCGAAGCAATTCTCAGAGCGGCGTTCGAGGCCGCAGAAGAACGCAAAGGACATCTCACCAGTATCACGAAATCGAACGCCCAAGCCTACAGCATGGTGTTCTGGGACGAGTTGGTAGAAGAGGTCCGGGAAGACTATCCGGAGGTCGAGGTCGAAAGCCTGCTCGTTGACGCCGCCTCGATGGACTTCATCCGCCGGCCCGAGGAGTTCGACGTGGTTGTCGCCTCGAACCTGTTCGGGGATATTCTGACCGATATCGGCGCAATAGTGACGGGAAGCATGGGACTCGCCCCATCGGGCAACATCAACCGCTCGGGTGAGTTCCCCTCGATGTTCGAACCGGTCCACGGAAGCGCGCCCGACATCACCGGCGAGGGGATCGCGAACCCGATCGCAACCGTTCTCTCGGCGGCGATGCTGTTCGAAAACGTCGGCGAAGAGGGAGTCTCCGAAGACCTCTGGAGTGCGGTTCGTGCGGTACTCGCGGACGACTCCGCCCCGACGCCGCCGGATCTCGGCGGGTCGGCGGGCACTGAGGAAATAATGGACGCGCTTTCCGAGCGCGTCTGATCGCTGCTCGTCGCTCATAAGGACTGTTGTAGTCCCGTACCGGCGATTACTGGTAAACAGTTACAACAGTCCTTATCAATCCCCTTCGGTACGAAGCGAGACGACCGGGCATTCGGCGCTCAGGAGGACGGACTGAACGACGCTCCCGAACAGTGCTTTCCCGACCGGCGAGCGTTTTCTCCCAGCGACGACGATATATCGCGCACCCTGATCGTGGGCGTACTCGACGATCTCGTCGGCGGGATTGCCCACCAGCCCGATCGGGTTTCCATCGACGGCAGCTTCGTCGATCGCCTCGTTGGCGATGTTTTCTGCGGTCTCGACGACGCCCTCGATGGGAACCGCCTCCCCGGTTTCGCTGACGTTCGTCCGTTCGAGCGAGACGAACTCCTCGCGCGAGAGGACGTGAACGACGTCTACGGCCTCTCCGAACGCCTCCGCGATCGTAGCGGCTTCTCCGAGAACGGCGCTTGCTCTGTCGCTTCTGTCGACGGCGGCAACGATTACCATGATTCGTGTTGAACCTCTTCTGTTATAAATTGCTACGGCAGGCGAGGGTCCGGGCGTGTGGTGGTTTGTGTCCGTGGTTTAGACGGTGTGGTCGATGGTCCGTCCCTCGGTGAACTACTCTAGAGAAAGTTTTATATAGTTTCTCTATAACCATGATGGTAGGTCTTGGTACACGATATCGGAGACCATTGCCGTCACAGCGGACGATACTGTTGACGACGACTGGGGACAGCGGGGTCGCCAACAGAGAGGAACGAAACCATGACAGAACGACACAACGGAACGAAATCGGATAACGTAAGACCACAGCATCGCCGCCAGTTCCTCAAACTGGCCGGCATCGGATCGGTTGCGGCCCTTGCTGGCTGTCTCGCCGAGGACTCACCGGGCGATGCCGAAGAAGGCGACTGGGAGCCGTCCCAGACCATTCGCAACATCATCCCGTACGATCAGGGTGGTGGGACCGATGTGTACGCGCGCGGGATCAACGAGTCGCTGATCGACGCGACCGGCCAGTCGGTGCAGGTCGACAACATCCCCGGCGCAGGGGGGTTGAACGGATTCGGCGATCTGATGGGTTCGGAGCCGGACGGCCACACGATTCTCGGAACCGCAACACCCCTCGAAGTCGCCCCGCAGCTGCTCGACGATCCTGGATTCGACCAGCGCGACGCCGAGGGCGTCTGTGTGTTCGGCGAATCCGCGTGGATCCTCGTCGTCAACGAGGAGTACGAAGGCGAGGTCGAGACGTTCGACGACGTGATCGAGATGCACAACTCGGGCGAGTGGGACACCATCGGCATCCAAGAGCCGGGAAGTTCACAGGACGTTATCGTCCTGCTTGCACAGTACGGCGAGGACGAGTTCGAGGAGTACGACTGGCAGTGGTCCGAGCGGGTGCAGTATACGGGAACGGGTCCGGTCGCGGAGGCGGTCGCGAGCGGTGAGGTCCCCTGTGGAATCGGGACCGACGCCGGGACGGCCTCGGTCACCGAAACCGGCGCGATCTACCCCGTGGTTTCGTTCCTGAGCGGTGGAACCGAGGTTTATCCCGATATTCCCTCCGTCACCGACGAGGGCTATCCGGAGATGGATTTCGTTGGCGGACTGAGTCGAGGTGTGTACGCCCCGCCCGAAACGCCCGACGACCGCACACAGTGGCTTTCGGACGCCTACGCCGAGGCGGTCGAGGACGACCGGACCCAGGAGTGGTCCGATAATACGGGCAACCCGGTGTTCCACGAGGGGCCCGAGGCCGCAGACGAGCTGTTAGACGACGCCTTCGAGTCCTACGAGGAGTTCGAGGTCGTCGAACTCGTCGAGGCGAACTCCTGAGACAGCCCGCTCGAGCAACCTTACGGACTCCCCACCTCACACATGTCGATTAAAACCCGCTATAAAAACGCAACCGCCGAGCACATCATGCTCGTTTTCCTGATCGCACTCAGTGGAATCTTCCTGGTCGAACCGGTCGTTCAAAACTACCCACTGGACGCCCGTATCTTCCCGCAGTCGACGGCAGCGGTCGTGTTCGTCGGATCCGTTTTACTGCTCGCACAGAACTACCTCCCCAAGCCGGTTTATACGTTCGTCGCCGAAAGTATCTCGGTCACGAGCACCACCGCTGGCGACGATCAAGAGTCGACGGAAGACGACGAGGAATTGACTGAAGGCGACGAAGAATCGACGGACGAACGAACACCGAGGTTGGGGGAGGAGTACGGTGTCGAGATCAACGACACGGTGTTCATGGTAATCACGTCGGTGCTGTATCTCCTCCTTGGATGGGCCGCCGGGCTCTTCTTCATAACGCTGCCGTTCGTACTGCTTTACACGCTGTGGTTCCGGATCCCGTGGTACATAGGGGTTGGACTGGGGCTGATTGCAACAGCTGTGATCTGGTTCTTCATGACGTTTCTCATCCTTCCGTTCGACCAGGGGGCGGTCTTCGACTTCAGCCCGTTCCTGCCGTTCGTGATCGACGGGATGACGATCACCCTCGAACGAGCGGTAGAAACGAGGGTGATCTGAGTGGCGGTCGAATCCTTTTTCGAAGGGCTTTCAATTGCGCTGAGCGGGGAGGCGCTCCTCTGGCTCACTGCCGGACTGCTGCTCGGAATTGTCCTGGGTGCGCTTCCCGGTATCGGTTCTCCGGTCGGAATGGCGATCGTCCTCCCGTTGACGCTGCCGCTCGATTCGACGATGGCGCTTATCCTGTTGATCGCGATCTACAGCGGGGCGATGTTCGGCGGCTCGATCGCCGCAATCCTGATCAACGCACCCGGCACGGAGTCGGCGGCGGCGACGACGCTCGATGGCTATCCGATGTCGAAAAACGGGCTTGCGAAGAACGCCCTCGCGATCGCGACCACCGCCTCCGCCCTGAACGGCTTTCTTGGCGCCTTAGCGCTCATCCTCATCTCGCCCGTCCTGATCGAGGTCGTCCTCGCCTTTGGCTCACCGGAGTACTTCCTGCTTGCGATTCTCGGGATCTCGCTGATCACGATCGTCACACAGGGATCGATCGTCAAGGGTCTCGTTGCGGGCGCGCTTGGGTTTATGATCTCGACGATCGGCACAGGGATACTGAGTCCGCGCCCCCGATACACGTTCGGGCAGTTTGGATTGTATGACGGTATCGATTTCGTTGCGGCGCTCATCGGGATGTTCGCGTTTGCGGAGATGATGAAGCTCGCCGCAATGAAACAGATCGCATCGACCGACATCGAACTCGGTGGCAGCATTCGCGAGGGGATCTCGACCGTTTTCAGATATCCGAAAACCACTCTCAAATCCGGGCTGATCGGCATGGGGATCGGGATGATCCCCGGATCGGGTGCAACGACCTCGACGTTCGTTGCCTACGCCGAAGAGGTGCGTTCGGTGGGGAAGGACGGACGCTTCGGCGAGGGTGATCCGCGTGGTGTCATTGCTCCAGAGGGGGCCAACAATCCGACCGTGAGCGGGTCACTCATCCCGACGCTCTCCTTTGGGATTCCCGGCAGCGGCTCGACTGCGGTCCTGCTTGGTGGCATTCTCATGCACGGTCTCCAGCCCGGACCGGCGCTGTTCAGCGACGAACTGAACATCACGTATGCGCTCTTTATCTCGCTATTCCTCGGAAACTTCCTTATCATCGCGGTCGGGCTGACAGTCATCCCCTATGCGAGTCGCCTCACCGAGATCGACACCAACATCATCATCCCGGTGGTGGTCGTCCTCTCGTTTGCCGGCGCGTACACACTGAACCAGAACTGGTTCGACGTAACGGCCGTCGTCGCACTCGGCGTGCTCGGTTTCTACATGGTTCGGTACAACTACTCGATCATCGCCTTCGTCCTCGGAATCGTCCTTGGACCGATCGCGGAGGAGAACTTCTTCCGGTCGCTCCAGATCTCGGGCGGGGAGTATTCGATCTTTATCGATCCGATCAACCGGCCGCTGTCCTTTCTCCTCGTGCTCGCCATCCTGTTCATCCTCGTCGGACCGTTCCTCAAACCCTACCTCGAACGCAAGATCGACCGGGCCTAGTAGTTCTGTTTTCACTGCCACTGCTACACGGACCCCCATCTCTATATCCTCGGTCATCAACTCACGTCCATGCACTACACTGGAATCGATCACCTCGTTCTCACCGTTACTGATCTCGACGCGACTTGCGGGTTCTATGGGGATGTCCTCGGCGCGACGGTGATCAGCTTCGGTTCGGAAAACAGAACCGCACTTCAGTTCGGCGAGCAGAAGATCAACCTTCACGAAGCAGACGAGGAGTTCGATCCACATGCCCGAACGCCGACGCCCGGATCAGGGGATTTCTGTCTCGTTTGCGAGCTCGCTGTCGAGGAAGTCATCGCCTATCTCGACGATCACGGTATCGAGATCGTTCACGGCCCGGTTGAAAAACACGGGGCACGCGGCTCGATGCAGTCGGTGTACGTCCGAGACCCCGACGGAAATCTCGTCGAACTCGCCTCCTACGAGCAAAGAGATTAGCCGGTGGAGTCCGTTCGCCCGGTATGCCAGACGGCTTTACCCGGATCCCGCTCTCCGAGGTCGAACAGAACCCCGAAAAACCCGGACAGCGCTTCGAACTCTCGCCCGAACTCGGAATCGAGACATTTAATCTCAACGTCGCGATCCTCGAACCGGGCGAGCGACTCTCACAGAACCACTTTCACTACCACGAGAACCAACAGGAGCTGTTTCTCGTCAGCCAGGGAGCCTGTCGCGTCGAAACGACTGAAGGGGGATTCGAAATGGGTGTTGATGAGGCCGTGGTGTTTGAGAAAGGAAAGGGGGGCGCACACGTCCTCTACAATCATACGGAAAACCCGTGCAAACTCGTCGCGATCGGCTGGCCGCCTGAGGGACGGTATCCGGTCCACCAGATAGAAGAAACCAACGAACGCCTCACACGGCGCTCGAACGAGTGATCGAAGTGTGAGGACGGACGCCAACACGAATTCTAGGACATTATTTATCATTAACGTATTTTAATACACTCTTCACATATCAATTACAACGATACTTGTGTCACACACCCACGCTGCAACGCAGACGTTTTCCCACTCCGGTCGATTCCTCATATATGGCAACCAACCCGGCACAAGCGCGCGACGACCGGTCGTCGTACGACTACATGGATAGAGAGGAGGCGATTCCGGAAGCGCTCGCCTCGCTCCCACGGCTCGTCGGCGGGGAGGTTCGTTTCGACGACTACTCGCGAGAACTCTACGCGACGGACGCAAGCGCTTACGAAGTGACCCCTATCGGAGTCGTGTTCCCGACCTCGACACGGGACGTACAGACGGTGGTTCGCCATTGTGGCGCAAACGGAATCCCCGTCCTTCCGCGCGGCGGCGGAACGAGTTTAGCGGGGCAAGCCGTCGGGGAAGCGGTCGTGTTGGACTTTACCCGACATATGGACACCGTCCTCGACATCGATCCAGACGCCCGGCGCGCGCGGGCGGAGGTCGGCGTCTATCTCGGCGATCTCAACACCGAGCTCGCGCCCGATGGGCTGAAGTTCGCGCCCGATCCCGCGTGGGGCGACAAGAGCGCTCTTGGAGGAGCTATTGGGAACAACTCGACCGGCTCGCATTCGCTCGTCTACGGCAAGACGGATGCGTACATCGAGGAGTGTGAGGCCGTGCTGGCCGACGGCACCGTCACAACGTTCGGGGAAGTCACTCTCGAGGAGCTCGAAGAAAACGGCGATCCCGAAGGTGATATCGAAGCACGGATCTACGCCGAGGTCCGAAAAATTATCGAGGAGGAAGCTGAGGATATAGACGAGGCGTACCCCGACCTGAAGCGGAACGTTTCCGGCTACAATCTGGATATGCTCGTCTCGGAAGCTAAAGAGGGGTCGGTAAATCTCGCGCGTTTACTCGCGGGCAGCGAGGGCACGTTGGCGATCGTTACCGAAGCCGAGGTCGCCTTGGAGCCGGTCCCCGAAACGAAGTCGATGGCGCTTTTGACGTACGATTCGCTGATCGACGCGATGGAGGACGTCGCGCCGATCCTCGAACACGATCCCTCGGCGGTCGAGGCGATGGACGATGTCTTACTCGATCTCGCGCGCGAAACCGAGGAGTTCGGCGAAGTGGTTTCAATGCTTCCGGAGGGCGCGTCTTCAGTACTCCTCGTCGAGTTCTACGCCAAAAACGACGCGGATGGAAAGGAGCAGGTTGCAGGGTTGATCGCGGATCGCGTGGGTGGCGAAAGCGAGGTCGGTCCCGGCGAACACCCGACGACCGAAAAAGAGCGATTCGCGACGGCGGTGATGGAGGCCCACGACGACGCCGACAGATCCAAATTCTGGAAGATGCGCAAAAGCGGGCTGCCGATCCTGCTCTCGCGGACGACGGACGAAAAACACATCGCGTACATCGAGGACACCGCAATCCCACCCGAAAACCTGCCCGAGTACGTCGCGGACTTTCAGGAAGTCCTCGAAGAACACGACACCTTCGCGAGCTACTACGCGCATGCGGGGCCAGGCGTGCTCCACATTCGCCCGCTCGTCAACACCAAAACCACTGATGGACTCGAAGACTTCGAATCGATCGCCGATAGCGTGACGGATCTCGTCGTCAAATATGGGGGATCGGTTTCCGGAGAGCACGGCGACGGCCGGGCGCGCACCCAGTGGAATCGGAAATTGTACGGCGACCACTTGTGGACCGTCTTTCGGGACCTAAAGACCGCGTTCGATCCCGACTGGCTGCTCAATCCAGGGCAGGTCTGTGGCGACGTGGATATGACCGAGAACCTTCGATTCTCGCCCGACTACGAGTTCGAGATGGGCTTTGATCCCGTCCTCCAGTGGGAAAATGATAATGGGTTTCAGGGGATGGCCGAGCTTTGCCACGGCTGTGGCGGCTGTCGCGGTCCCCAAGAGACCACCGGCGGTGTGATGTGTCCGACCTTCCGCGCAAGCGAAGAGGAGATCACGAGCACGAGGGGTCGGGCGAACATGTTGAGGCAGGCGATGAGTGGAGAGCTTCCCGATGGCGAGGCCTTCAGCGATGAGTTCGTCACGGAGGTGATGGATCTCTGTATCGGCTGTAAGGGCTGTGCGAAGGACTGTCCGAGTGAGGTGGATATGGCGAAGCTCAAGGTCGAGGTGACCCACGAACACCACCAGCGCCACGGCGCAGGTCTTCGCTCTCGCATGTTCGCGAACATCGACACCCTCTCGAAGTTCGGGAGCGCGACAGCACCGATTTCGAACTGGCTGCCGGAGCTCCCTGGCGCTCGATTGGCGATGGAGAAAACCGTTGGAATCGCCCGCGAGCGCTCGCTTCCGACCTTTCACCGCGAGACTCTCGAAGACTGGTTTGAAGCGCGCGGCCCCAAGGTAAGCGAGACAGAGGCCGACCGAAAGGCACTGCTCGTTCCCGACACCTACACGAACCACAACCATCCCGAAGCCGGGAAGGACGCCGTCCGGGTTCTCGAAGCCGCGGGGGTCCACGTCCAGCTCGCCGAGGTCGGCGACAGCGGGCGACCCGCGTTCTCGAAGGGGTTTCTCGACGTTGCCCGCGAGCGCGCCGAGGAGAACGTCGCGGCGCTCGCTCCCAGAATCGACGAGGGCTGGGACGTAGTCGTCGCGGAGCCCTCCGACGCGGTCATGCTCCAGCTCGACTATTTGGATCTGCTTTCTATTGAGGAGGCCGAATCGGTCGCGATCAACACCTTCGGCGTCATGGAGTACATCAATGCCTTCGACCTCGACCTTCCTGAGGGACGGGGTTCACTCACCTACCACGGCCACTGCCACCAGAAGGCGATGAAAAAGGACGTTC
>JADFQH010000061.1 GCA_022561895.1 Methanobacteriota archaeon
CACAGACGGTCCGATTGATCGCTTCCCGTGTATCGGTTTCGACGAGCACTTGAGCGATCTCACGAATAATAGCGTTGATCCGGTTCAGATGCGTCAGTTCCTCGTTCTGCTGTGCTAACTGCCGTTCGTTATCGGCGCGATCCAGTACGGTTTCGACGGTTCCCGCGATCGTCCCCGCGAGATCGATCCTCGTCTCGTCGAAGGCGTTCGGAGACGTGCTCCCGGCACAGAAGACGCCGTGTCTCCCGAGCGGGACGATCACGCCGCTTCTGATCGGCCGCTCCGAGGGAGTGATATCGGCGGCTGGCGGGAGATCGTTGTCGACCCCCATCTCGTCCGTGACGAACGCCGTCCACGCCCGCTCGTCGAACCCGTCCGGGTGCTTGAGACCCGCGATCTCCGTATCCTGATCGGTGCTGCTGTCGTATAGTTTCAGGTCGCCGCTGGCGCTGTCGTACGCCCACAACGCCGCCAGTTCGACATCGAGGACCTGCCGCGCGATGTCGGCGGTCTGATCCCTGATCGCCTCGGCGTCGGCCTCCAGCAGCTCGCGGGTCGCGTCGTTGAGCCGTTCGACGGATTCGGTGGCCCGCTTGCGCTCCGTGATGTCCTCTATCGTGGCCACCATCTCGGTGATCTCGCCGTCCTCGTACATCGGCGCGACGTTCACCGAGAGCCAGACGCGCTCACCCGCGGAATCCTTGACACCGATTTCCACGCCGTAGACCGTCTCGCCGCTCTGCATTGCGCGCTCGAACAGCAGTTCCTCGTTGACGATCGGCTCCCCGTACGAGTCGACGAGATCGAACCGCAGTTCGTCGTATGAGAGCCCGACGAGTTCCCCGACTGCGGGTTCGAAAATCTCCTTCGCCCGGTCGTTCGCGAGCGTGATCGCGCCCGCAGAATCCATGACGAGAATTCCTGTCGGACTGGTTTCGAGCAGCCTGTTCTGGAGCGTCTCGATCTGCTCGTGCTGGCGTTCGATTCGTCGTTCCTGTTCCTTTCGCTTGGTGATGTCCCGAACGGTGCCGACGGCGCGGACCGGCTCACTCTCGTCGTCGAAGAACTCGCCGCGGGCCGCGATCCACCGGTGTTCGCCGTCCGCGCGAACGATCCGAGTCTCGAACTCCCATTCACCGATTTCGAACGCCGCCTCGAAACTCGCTTCGATCCGCTCGCTGTCCTCGGGATGGACGTGATCGAGGAAGGTTTCGAGACTCCAGTCCTCAAGGGGCTCCTCGTAGCCGAAGATCTCGTCGTGACGCGGCGAACGGTTGGGCGACTCGTTGGTCCGGAGATCGAGCTCCCAGATGCCCATCTCTCCGGCTTCGAGCGCGAGGCGCTTTCGTTCTTCTGACTCGTGCAGTTCTTTTTCGGCCTGCTTGCGGTCGGTGATGTCCTGAAAGACGATCGCGACTCGTCGACTGCCCGCACCCTCCGGCTTGAAGACGTAAAAATCGTACCACGACCCATCAGGTTCGGCGTACAGTTCGTGACGCTCGCCCTCGCCCGTGCTGGCGACGCGGCCGAAGACCTCGTACCAGTGCGCTTCATTCGTATTCGGTTAAGATGCTAAATCGCAAGCCGACGGCTACCTGAACTCAGTCCGCGAAGGGGAGGATAATGAACCTCTCCCCGGATGCAATTACGTCGCTGTTGACTTCGCTGTTTCCGTCGAGGATGATTGACG
Organism: Methanobacteriota archaeon; assembly: GCA_022561895.1. Taxonomy (GTDB): domain Archaea; phylum Halobacteriota; class Halobacteria; order Halobacteriales; family Halalkalicoccaceae; genus Halalkalicoccus. Next base: position 1,691 of record JADFQH010000061.1, read on the forward strand.
ACCTCGCGCGTGAGCGCGAAGTCGTCATCAGAGAGCGCAAACTGGACATGAGGATACTGGTTTGGACGGTAATCGTGGGCTTCGCCGTCGGCGGCGAAGCCCGCTCAATCGCCGCCTATCGCCGCACCTACAACGGTGCGACTGGTCAGAACCTCTTTGCATCCAGCTTCTACGACCGATTCACCCAGCAACTCGAACACCTCCTACGCGACCTCCTCGACCACGCTGTCGAGGAGGTCGCTGTCCCTCACACCATCGCCCCAGTCTTCGAGCAGTTTCGCGACGTTATCGTTGCCGATGCCACTGTCGTGCGATTACATCGTTTCCTTTCGGCGTTCCCTGCGACACATCCAGATGTCTCCGGAATCAAGCTCTACCTCGTCCACAGCGTCACTACTCAGTCGGTGATCGCCCGGGCGATCACCGACGAGCGAACCCACGAGGGCACCCTGTTCAAAACGGGGTCGTGGATGGGTGGACGGCTGTTCTTGTTCGATCTCGGCTTTTTCAAGTATCGCCGGTTCGCTCTGATCGACGAGAACAACGGCTTCTTCGTTAGCAGACTGAAGCGGAGTGCGAACCCGGAGATCGTGCGCGAGCTGCGGGAATGGCGCGGCCGCGCCATTCCGCTTGAAGGAGCAAAAGTGTTCGACGTTGTCGGGGATCTGTGTCGAGAACAGATCGACGTTGAGGTCGAAGTCTGGTTCAAGCGACGAGAGTACAACGAGAGGCGGTCGTGGGACAGCAAACGATTACGAGTCGTCGGCGTCCGCGATGAGGACGCCGACGACGGCTATCGATTGTACATCACGAACTTGCCGAGTGGGAGGTTCAGTCCCGAGGACGTATCGACGCTGTACCGTGCTCGGTGGGTCGTGGAACTGCTGTTCCGTGAGCTGAAGTCGCAGTACGGGCTTGGGAGCTTCCAGACGGAGAAGGAACACATCGTCCGGATTCAGGTGACGGCGGCTCTGCTGACACTGGTGGTCAGCAGAGCCATCCTTCGGTTGTTCGTGGATCACGCTCAGGAACTGGGTGATGAGTGCGTGTTTCCAACGGAACGCTGGGCGACGACCTTCCGGTCGTACGCCCAGCAGGTCCTCTCTGAGATCGTTGTTTCGTTCGACTACGACCCGAATCTTCCGAATACGTGGTATCAGGAAGCAAAACAACCATCTCCATCACGTCAGACGCTTCTCGAAGAGGTGAATACGGCGCTGTATGCTGGTTTCACGTCTTAACCGAATACGAATGCAGTGCGCTTCGTACCCCGTGCCGATCTCGGTCAGCCACCGTCCCTCGAACGTTTCGCCGATCATCTCGATCGCCGCGAGGTTGGAATCGCGGTAGAAGACATCGAGCGGCTCGCCCTCCCCGTCGAAGACCACATCGGCGAGCAAGAAGCCGTCATCTATCGAATTCAGTACCGTACGGTAGCGCTGTTCTGACTCACGCAGTCGTTCGTACCCCTCGATTTCCCCCATTGACTCGCGAAACTCCCGTCCTCGCTCCGTCGTACCGGAACGCTCGGATCCGGACGAACTGCTCGACCAGCGCGGATCGGACATACCCGCCGTAGGAGCCCCTGACGTATAGAAACGGCGGTGAGTCGGGTCGACCGGCGGCCTCTTACTCCGGTTTGTCGTAGGGGTTCTCGTAGCCAACTGAACATTATCGCTTGTTCGACTTACCTACTGCGACGGTTGTACGGTCGTGTCCGCGATCCGTGAGATCATCGCCGAAGAGAGCCACAAAGAGTTCGAGCCGGGGAGTAGTGCGTACCCTGATCGGAAAATGTTTGCGATACTTGCTACAAACGCATGTTACAAACGAATGTTGCAAACAATCGATTCAAATATAAGGTGTAAACGGTGAATTTGCCTAACACCGGCAGTACCGGCGCCGGGTAGCTGTTTCTGACCGCGCACACTGGATAACCAACTCGAAGAGGCTGGCCATCGTCTAATTCGGACACAAACAGTTACAAACATGCATAACCAATCGAACGGCAAGGCCGATGTTACCCGAACAGCGAAAGCGACGGATCGTGGCGCTCGTCACCGAACACGACGGCCGCTCGGTCGCCGAACTCGCTTCCGACCTCGACGTATCGAAAGCGACGATCCGCCGTGATCTCCAGCAGCTCGAGGATCAGTCGCTCCTCGAACGATCCCACGGCGGCGCAGTGCCTACCACGACCGTCGGACGCGAACAGCCCTACGGCCAACGCGAAGTCCAACAGCTCGACGCGAAGGTAGCGATCGCCGAACGCGCCGTTAGGGAGATCGAAGAGGGTGCGGTCGTCTTCCTTGATTCGGGAACGACGACCCTCGAAGTCGCAAAGCGCGCCCCGGAATCGATCATCGCGGTGACCAACTCGCCGGTGATCGCGCTCGAACTCGAAGGAAGCGAGCGCAAGATCAAACTGACGGGCGGGACGCTCAGACACCGTTCGCGGTCGCTGGTCGGACCGAGTGCGGAGTCGTTTATGGAGCGGATGAACTTCGATCTGCTGTTTCTGGGGGCGAACGCGATCGACAGCGAGGGGCTCATGACGCCCGATGAGGACGAAGCCCGAATCAAGTCGCTGATGGTCGAAAAATCGACGCGCGTGGTCGGGGTCGCCGATCTGACGAAGTTCGGCGAGCGGAGCTTCATGCGGTTTGCCGATCTCGAGGCGATCGATCAGCTGATCGTCGACGGTGAGCTGCCGTCGTCGATCCACAAAGCGTGTGCGGACGCCGGCGTCGCGGTCACGGGGGCTCCGACGTGAGCCACAGCGTGATCGCCACCGTCACCCCGAACCCGGCCGTCGATTACACCGTCTTACTGTCCGAGACGCCGACCGCCGGGGAGGTCCTTCGGACGGATCGGACGCGCTATGACGCCGGCGGGAAGGGGATCAACGTCGCGAAGTATCTCGCCACCCTCGGGACGGATACGATCGCCACGGGCTTTCTCGGCGGGTTCGTCGGCGAGTATCTCGACGAACGGCTCTCGGAGACGGCGGTCCCCACCGAGTTCGTCGAGATCGATGGGACGACGCGGTTGAACACGACGCTGCTCGCACCCGACGCCGAGTACAAGATCAATCAGGTCGGACCCGCTGTCGACCCCTCGGCGATCGATCTCCTCATCGAATCGCTGTCCGTCCACGAGCCGGATATGGTAGTTGTCGCCGGAAGCCTCCCGCCCGGCGTCGATGCTGCGACGATCGATCGGATCGCGGCCGCCGGCGAGTGGGAGACCACCGTCGATCTCAATGGAACTGTTCTCGCCGATCTCTCCGAAGGGTACGCCCTCTGCAAACCGAACCGCGCGGAACTCGCCGAAGCAACGGATCGAGCGGCCGATTCCGTCGAGTCGGCGATCTCGGCCGCTCGATCCCTTCGCGATCGTGGGTTCGCGCGCGTCGTCGCCTCGCTCGGATCCGACGGCGCTCTCATGGTGACCGACGACCGGACGCTTTACGCACCGGCGCTCGAGACCGACGTCGTCGATACGGTCGGTGCCGGCGACGCGCTCCTTGCGGGCGTGCTCAGCGGTCTTACTCGAAACGACTCCCCCGAAAACGCACTCAGATCGGGGGTCGCCGTCGCGACGCGTGTCGTGGGTGCCACTGGAACGCGCGTTCCAGCCCTCGAGGACGTACAGACGCTACGGAATTCCGTCTCCGTTTCCTCCCGCTGACGTTCTTTTTCTGTTCCTGTCCATAAGTCTCGCTGACTGCCGATCCCTGCCGAGATAGCAGTACGATACGATCGAAAGCAAGCAAATTCGAAAAGGTTTTCATGCAGTAACGAGAACGATCATGAAGAACGGGTTATGCCATCACAAGACACGGCCGAAGACCGAATGCGAGCCTACCTGACCTCGGTCAAGGAGGACCTGATGACGGGGGTGTCCTTTATGATTCCCTTCGTGACCATCGGGGGGATCTTCCTCGCGATCGGTTTCACGATCGGCGATACGGAGAACGTGTTCGAGCAGACCGGAACGCTCGGCTGGTATTTCGCACAGATCGGCGATCTCGGGTTGACGATCATGATCCCGATCCTCGGGGGGTATATCGCCTACGCGATCGCCGACCGACCGGGGCTTGCGCCGGGATTCATCCTCTCGTATGCGATCCAACAGGAGGAGATCATCGATGCTGCCGGTCTGCTCGTCGGGTTCGAAGCCGAAGGAGCGGTCGCGGGCTTTCTGGGGGCGATCGTCGCCGGGCTGCTCGCGGGCTACGTCGCGCGCTGGCTGAAGCAACCAAACGTCCCCGGAATGATCGAGCCGATGATGCCCGTACTCATCATTCCCGTCCTGACCACGCTGGTGCTCATGCCGGTCGTGATCGTCGGGCTGGGGGTGCCGATCGCCATCATCGACAGTGCGCTGACCGACTTCCTCGCCGGATTGGAGGGGGCAAACGCCCTGCTGTTGGGCGCGATCCTCGGCGCGATGATGGCGACCGACATGGGCGGGCCGATCAACAAGGTCGCGTACGTCTTCGGCACGGTCTTGGTCGCCGATCAGATCTACGCGCCGATGGCCGCCGTGATGATCGCCGGGATGGTCCCGCCATTGGGATTAGCGCTGTCGAACTTCATCGCGCCCGAGAAGTACGCCGCCGAGATGTACGAGAACGCCAAAGCCGCGGTCCCGCTCGGACTAGCCTTCATCACCGAGGGAGCGATTCCGTACGCGGCGGCCGATCCCTTGCGGGTGATTCCGAGCGCGATCACCGGCAGCGCCGTCGCCGGAGCGGCCGCGATGGCACTCGGTGTGACGATGCCTGCTCCCCACGGCGGGATCTTCGTCGTCTTCCTTTCGAGTAGCGCACTGCTGTTCATCGGCTGTATCGTGCTCGGGACGATCGTTACGGCGACCATGGCCACACTTATCAAACCCGATTTCGAGGACCGAATCGCGAACGAGCCACAAACTGCGGATTGACACACGACTTACCAACCACCTATGGATCCAAACGACATCGACACGCTACTGCCGCGCGACCTCGTCTCGCTCGAAGAACCGCCGGCCGAGAAGGAGGCCTGCATCGAACATCTGCTCGATACGGCCGTCCAAGCGGGTCGCGTCAAGGATAGAGAAACGGCTCTCGACGCACTACTGGCCCGCGAGGAGGAGACGACCACCGGCGTCGGAATGGGTATCGGCATTCCCCACGCCCAGACCGACGCCGTGACCCAACCCACGGTGGCGTTCGTCCGCTCGGAGCGGGGGGTGGACTTCGACGCGATGGACGACGAGCCCGCGACGCTCATCTTCATGTTGCTCGTTCCCGAAGGGAGAGACGAGGACCATCTCGACATGCTCAGCTCACTGTCGCGCGCACTCGTACACGAGGACGTCCGAAATTCGTTACACGAGGCCGAATCACCGGAGGATATCCGCGAAACCCTGAAGGAGGCGGTCGCCTGATGGAGCGCGTCGTCGAAATCGTTCCCGAGGCCGGACTGCACGCCCGCCCGGCGGCGAAGTTCGTCGAGACCGCAAACGAGTACGACGCGGAGATCACCGTCGCGCCGACCGAGAACGGGGAGGCCGGCGAGGCGGTCGCCGCAAGCAGCATGATCGCGGTGACGAGTCTCGGCGTCAAACACGGCGAAAAAGTCAAACTGACCGCCGAGGGCGAGGACGCGAAGGCGGCCCTCGACGCCCTCGGGGAAGTGCTCTCGACGCCGGAGGACGGCGAGAAATAGCATGCGGACGGTCACCGGCACCGGCGTCACGCCGCTCTCGGGGCTTGGGCGGGTCGTCTGGTACACGGACGAACTGGAGCTTGGCGACCCACCTGAGGGGATCGATCCCAACCTCGAGCGCGAGCGGTTCGAGGACGCCCGCGAGACGGCCGAAGCCGACCTCGAATCGGAGCGCGAGCGCGCCCGCGAGCGGGTCGGCAAAGAGGAGGCCGAGGTGTTCGGTGCGCATATCCAGTTTCTCAACGATCCCCAGTTCGCAGAGGGCGTCGAGAACGCGATCAGCGAGGGTCTACCCGCGGAACACGCCGTCCGCGAGGGGTTTTCGAGTCCTATTGCACAGTTCGAGGGGATGGAGGGGCGGATGGCAGAACGCGCCGACGACCTCCGGGACGTTCGCGACCGACTCCTTCGACTGCTGACCGGCGCTACGGGAACGGAGCTGGCCGACCTGCCGGAGGGAACGATCCTGCTCGCAGAGCGCCTGACGCCGAGCGACACCGCGAAACTCGACCCCGATCGAGTCGCGGGGTTTGCGACCGTCCTCGGCGGGCGGACCTCGCACGCCGCGATCTTCGCGCGATCGCTCGGTCTTCCGGCGGTCGTCGGCGTGGGCGAGGTGCTTCATGACATCAGTGATGGGACGGAACTCGCCGTCGACGGCGAGGCCGGCGAGGTGATCGCGGATCCCGACGAGGAAATCCGCAAGCGGGCGGCGGCGACCCGAGACGTCGAGATTCGGGCCGAGCCAGTTACGACTGCGGACGGTAGGGGGGTCGAGGTCGCGGCGAACCTCGGGACGCTCGGGGAACTCGCGGGCGCGCGCGAACGGGGGGCAGACGGGATCGGGCTCTTTCGCACGGAGTTCCTCTTTCTCGACCGCGAAGCGCCGCCCGACGAGGCAGAACAGTACGAAACCTACCGGGAGGCGCTTTCGGCGTTTCCCGACGGCCAGGTCGTCGTCCGCACGCTCGATATCGGCGGCGACAAGCCGATTCCATACCTTTCGCTTCCCGAAAGCGAGAATCCGTTCCTCGGCGAGCGGGGGATCCGCCGGTCGCTCGGGGACGATAGCGAGCTGTTCGAAACGCAGCTTCGCGCGCTGTTGTGCGCCGCGGCGGACGAGGGAACCCTTTCAGTAATGTTTCCGCTGGTTTCGACCGTCGAAGAGCTTGAGGCCGCACTCGAAGTCGTCGAGGAGGTCGCGAGCGATCTCGAAGCGGAGGGACTCAGTTATGAACTTCCCGAACTCGGCGTCATGATCGAGACGCCGGGAGCGGTGTTTATGGCGACTGAACTCGCCTCGCGCGTCGATTTCCTCAGCATCGGCACGAACGATCTCGCCCAGTACGTGATGGCCGCCGCGCGCGACGACGAGCGGGTTTCTGGCCTTCATGATCCGCTCCATCCGCCGGTGCTCCGGGCGATCTCCCGAACCGTGGCGGCCGCCCACGCGAACGACGCCTGGGTCGGCATGTGCGGCGAGATGGCCGGCGACCCCGACCTGACCGAACTGCTCGTCGGGTTGGGACTCGACGAACTCAGCATGAGCGCAGTGACGATCCCCGAGGTGAAAGGGCGGATCGTCGATATCGAGACTAGCGAGGCCGAGCGGACGGCTTCGCAGGCGCTCGACGCAGCAACGAAAGACGACATCAACGAAATTATCGACCAATGAAACTCGTAGCAATCACGTCCTGTCCGACCGGAATCGCACACAGCCAGATGGCCGCGGAGAACTTAGAACAAACAGCGAAGGATCTGGGTCACGAGATCCGCGTCGAGATCCAAGGCGCGATGGGGGCCGAAGACGAACTCAGTAGCGACGAGATCGCCGAGGCGGATGCCGTCATCATCGCCGCCGACACCTCGGTCAACCGCGACCGGTTCGAGGGCAAACCACTGGAGAAGGGAACGGTCAAAGAGGCGGTCAACGACGCCGAATCGCTCGTGAACCGGGCGATCGAGAAGGCCGGCGGCTCGACTGAAGCAACCGAGAGCGCGGCTCCTGAAGGCGATGCTAGTGCGAGCGAACCAGCGCCCGAGGAGCGCCGCGGCGGCGATCCCGAGAAGGGGATCTTCCGGCGGTTGAAACGGATGTTTTCCTAGCCCGGTTCCTCGGCGAACCAACGTTTATGCTTGATTCGGTGGATGGTAAAGGCACACACATGAAGAAACTGATCAACGATTCCGCGGATGTCGTGAGCGAAATGCTTGACGGGATGGTCGTTGCCCACCCCGAGTACGTCCGCCGACTGGAGGGAACGAACGTTCTTACGAGAGCGGACGCGCCAGTCGATGGAAAAGTCGGGATCGTCTCCGGGGGCGGCAGCGGTCACGAGCCGGCGCACGCGGGCTACCTGGGCGAAGGAATGCTCGACGGGGCGGCCGCGGGCGAGGTGTTTACCTCGCCGACCGCCGATCAACTGGGTGCAATGATCACGGCCTGTGATGGCGGCGCGGGCGTGCTCTGTGTCGTGAAAAACTACGAGGGCGACGTGATGAACTTCGAGACCGCGATCGAACTCGCCGAGATGGAAGGCGATACGGAGGTCGAGTACGTCGTCGTCGACGATGACGTGGCCGTCGAGGACTCGCTTTACACCTCCGGCCGCCGGGGAGTCTGTGGGACGATCCTCGTCCACAAGGTCGCGGGCGCGGCTGCCACACGGGGCGACGATCTTATAGAGATCAAACGCCTCGCCGAGAGGACGGTCGAGCGAGTCGGCACGATGGGGATGGCCCTTACCTCCTGTACCACCCCCGAGAAGGGCGAGCCGACGTTCGATCTCGGCGACGAGGAGATCGAACTCGGGATCGGAATTCACGGCGAACCGGGCGTCGAACGAGCCGAGATCATGGACGCAGACGCCGTCACCGACCACCTAAGCGAGCGAGTGCTTGCCGATCTCGAAATCGAGGAAAACGAGGTCATGACCATCGTCAACGGCATGGGCGCAACGCCGCTGATGGAGCTGTATATAATAAATCGCAGGCTTCAGGAGCTCCTCGGCGAGCGCGGGATCGAAACGTGGGAGGGCTGGGTCGGCGACTACATGACCTCGCTCGATATGGCGGGCTGTTCGATCACCGTTCTCGAACTCGACGCGGAGCTAAAAGAGCTGCTCGGCGCACCGGCCGATACGCCGGCGCTCACAGTATAATGGACGAAGGGACCCAACGCGCGGCGCTCGAAACGGCGCTCGAAAGCGTCGCGGCGCGGATCGAAGCGGAGAAGGGACATCTGACCGAACTGGATTCGGCGATCGGTGACGCCGATCACGGTGCGAACCTCAACCGGGGGTTTCAGGCCGCACTTGAGGATGCGAACGGGGAAGGTGATCCTGGCGAGTTCGTCAAAGGAGTGGGGATGGCGCTCGTCGCTTCGGTCGGCGGGGCGTCGGGCCCGTTGTATGGGGGATCGCTCGTCCATGCGAGCACGGAGTTCGAGGACGGAATAGATAGGGCAGCTTCCGTGGCGTTCGCCGAATCGTATCTCGAAAAGGTGAAAGATCGCGGTAAGGCAAACGTGGGCGATAAGACGATGGTCGATGCGATCACGCCCGCGGTCCACACCTACAAGCACGCAATCGAAGAAGAGGAGCTGTCGGCGCTCGCCGCGCTCACGAGAGCCGTCGACGCCGCCGAACGTGGCGTTCGGTTTACAACAGTGATCCGCGCGAACAAGGGCCGGGCGTCCTATCTCGGCTGGCGATCGGTCGGCCACCCCGATCCGGGTGCGACGAGCACGCTCTACATTCTCGAAGCGCTCCACGAGACTGCGGCGGCGTATCTCGATGGGACTGACGAACCGCTCGCGGAGGACGCCGAATGATCGGCGTCGTCGTCGTCACCCACAGCGAGACGCTCGCGGCGGGTGTGATCGAGGTCGCCTCGGAGATGGTCCCCAACGCCATGCTTGTCCCGGCCGGCGGGACAGAGGACGGCCGGATCGGGACGAGCGTCGAGCGGATCAGCGGGGCGATCGAAACCGCACGCGAGGGGACCCAGGGGGTGGTCGTCCTCGCGGATCTCGGGAGCGCGGTGATGAACGCGGAGATCGCAGTCGAGGAAAGCGAGGGCGGAGTGCTGATCGCCGACGCCCCGCTGGTCGAGGGCGCACTCAACGCCGCCGTGAGCGCAACGAGTCGGAACGCCACCCTCGAATCGGTCAGAGAGGCCGCGGAGGACGCCCGCGCCCTGGTGCCGGATGAGGCAGGTCTTGCCGTGGAGGATCTCGCCGGCGCCGGCGACGGCGCCGCCGAACGCCTCGCCGATGGCCTGGTGGCCCAGGCAGACGCCGAGGATGGGCAGCTTGCCGGCGGCGGCCGCCGCCACCAAGTCCAGGCAGATGCCGGCGCGGTCGGGGTCGCAGGGG
>JADFQH010000062.1 GCA_022561895.1 Methanobacteriota archaeon
TCGGATTTCTGCTCTTCACGATCGTCAAGGAATGAAAGCACATTACGCATTTCAGTCACGACTCTCCTCGACCACTGACTACTACTGAAACACCCGCAATCACTAAGTCATTATCACAGTAATCATTATTCAGAGAATGACCCTCTACGACAGGGAAGACGAACTCGCGGCCCTCGAAACCGCCTTCGACTCCTCGGGACACGATTTCTTTGTCGTTTACGGCCGTCGTCGCGTCGGAAAAACAGAACTGCTCAAGGAGTTCTGTGCCGACCGGCCACACCTCTACTTCCTCGCGGCCCAAGAAGCAAAGCAGCGCCAGCGCGAGAAGTTCGTCGAGCGGATCGCAACCCACTTCGATGACCGGACCCCTCGCATCGAGGGCTGGGACGAGGCCTTCGACTACTTGGGCGAGAAGCTCATAGAGAAAAATCGCGTCGTCGTTATCGATGAGTTTCCGTATCTGGTCGCGGAGAACGACTCGCTTCCCTCGTATCTCCAATCGTTCGTCGACGAACGGCTTCGGGAAACCGACTCCATGTTCGTCCTCTGTGGGTCAAGCGTGAGTACGATGGAATCGGCGGTTCTCGGCCACGAGAGTCCGCTGTACGGGCGTCGCACGGGACAGATCGATCTCCAACCTTTTTCGTTCCGGCAGGCTCGTAACGCGATCGGCTACGATATCGAGGACGCGATCCGGTCGTACGCGATCACCGGCGGCACGCCGATGTACCTCACCCAGTTCGATTACAGCCAGTCAATCGCAGAGAACGTTCTCTCCACTGTTCTCTCGCCGACGGCCATCCTCTACACCGAACCGGAGTTCCTGCTTCGAACCGAGCTACGAACCCCGGCCAGATACATGAGCATCCTCGAAGCGGTCGCAACCGGCCACACGACGCCGAACGAGATCGCTGGAGCGACCGGGATCGACTCCGGCCCGCTGTCGAAGTACCTTCAGACCCTCCGGCGGCTCCGGCTGCTCGATCGTGAAGTTCCGGTAACGGCCTCGAAAAAGCAGTCGAAACGCTCGCACTACGGGGTTGCGGATCGGTTCCTTCGATTCTGGTTCCGGTACGTCGAGCCGAATCGCTCCAGTATCGAGGAGGCACCGGGGATGGTCTTCGATGAAACCATCGAGCCGACCCTTCCGGATCACGTCGCAACGACGTTCGAGGAGGTCTGTCGGGAGGCTGTTTGGGAAGGGGTTCGCCGTGGGGAGTTCGACCCCTACTCCGAGATCGGCAGCTGGTGGTACGGCGAGGACGAGATAGATATCGTCGGACTCGCACCCGATGACGAACGGCTCCTGCTTGCGGAGTGTAAATGGACCGCCAATCCAGTGGGATACGGGCTTATCGAGGACCTCCGGTCGAAAGCCGAGCGCGTCCGGTGGGGTCCAGGGACGCGGACCGAACGCTTTGCGCTCTTCTCGAAGGCCGGATTCACCGATGGGCTTCGAGACGATCTCGGTAACGACTGGCGGCTGTTCGATCTCGACGACCTCGATTCACTGCTCTCTCCGACACAGTAGGAGTGACTGGACGAACCGTCCAAATCGAATCGAATACAGCCGTCCACATCGGGACCAGTATCAAATTTTCGACTCACCGAGGCTGTCCCGAACCCTCTCCGTCGCTCCCGCCCTGATGTTCCTCTATCCCGTGCTCCACTAACTCGTCTCGCTTCTCGAAGCGCTCGCCACACAACGTACAGACGAACTGCTGTTCCATCACTCGGGTGCGTACTCCTCGTGAATCCGGTCCATCCGCGCGGCCATCACGAAGTCGCTCTTATGGAGCCCATCGATCTTGTGGGTCCACATCTCGACGACTACCTCGCCCCACTGGAGATGAATATCCGGGTGATGCCACTCCTCCTCCGCGAGTTCGCCGATCTCGTAGGTGAATTCGAGGGCGTCCCTGAAATCCTCGAACTCGTAGGTCCCTTCGAGGTGGTGGTCCTCGATCACCTCCCACACCTCGCCGTCGATCTCCTCTAGGTACTCCGCGTACGCCTCTTCGGTAAGCGGTTCGTCTTCGGAGGTACACGCTTTGCACTCCTGATCCGCGAGCTGTTGTGCCATACTCCGAATAGATTCTCGGGGCGTTTGTATGTTGACCCTTCACTCGGTCTGCCCCTACCCGCAGTTTCTTCCTTTCGCCTTCGGATGAGCGAGTATGAGACTGCCCGAGGAACTCATTGGCGACGCCTACACGAGCGACTTCGGCTGGCAAGTGTTAGAGGATCTCGTGGGCGTCGGCAACCGGATGGCCGGACAGGAGGGCGAGGCCGAAGGCGCACGGATCGTCGCCGAGGCGTTCGAGAACGCCGGTCTGAGAGATGTGAAAACCGATGAGTTCGAGATCCCCGGCTGGTGGCGCGGCGAGGCCTCGCTCACGCTCGACAGAACCTACGACGGCGATCACGAGGTCATCGGGCTACCCGGCACTCCTGAAGAGACGGTCGAAGCCCCCGTTGTCGATGTGGGCTACGGTTCGTTGGATGAGTTCCAAGAGATCGATGTCGAAGGAGCGATCGCGATGGCGTCGAGCGAGTCACCCCCTGATTCCGATAGGTGGTTGCATCGCATGGAAAAGTACGCGGCGTCCAACGAGGCGGGCGCGGTGGGCTTCGTGTTCCGTAATCACGTCGAGGGCTGTCTGCCCGCCACGGGAGAGATCGGCTATCACAATCGGCCGGGGCCGATCCCCGCGGTAGGAATCTCGAAGGAGCTGGGCGCGCGCTTGCTCCGGATGAACGATCCGCACGCAACGCTTGAAGTCTCGGCGCGAAACGAGCCGACAACCTCCAGAAACGTCGAGGCGGTGGTCGGGCCGAACAGTGAAAAGGAGGTCTTGCTCACCGCACACGTCGATGCCCATGACATTTCCGAGGGTGCAAACGACAACGGTGCGGGCTGTGGGGTCGTTGCCGAAGTGGGCCGCTTACTTGTGGGGATGGATCTAGACAGCCGCGTTCGCCTGCTTACCTTCGGCGGCGAGGAGATTGGCCTGTACGGGGCGTATCACTCGGCCGAAACGAGCGACCCGAGCAAGATAAAATGCGTACTGAACGTCGACGGTGCAGGCACATCACGCAACCTCCGTGTGGGAACGAACGGCTCGGCCGAACTCGCTTCGCTCTTCGAAGAAGTGGGCGAGACGTTCGACGCACCAGTCGAAACGAGTGACACGATCAGTCCCCACGGGGATCAGTGGGCGTTCGTCCAGGAGGGTGTTCCGGGCGTGATCGCCGGTGCGGTCTCCGAAGAAAGTGGGAGGGGTTGGGGTCACACCCACGCCGACACATTTGATAAACTCGATGTCCGGGATCTCAGAGCGGTTTCGATCCAGATCGCGGCTGTCGCATACGAAGCCGCGAGCACAGGGAGAACGTTCAAACATCGCTCGCGCGAGGAGATCCGCGAGGCGCTTACGCCGGGCTACGAACAGGAGCTAAAACGCGGCGGGCGCTGGCCGTATTAAGTACAAGAGACGGATACAAGCATATAACTCGCTGGCAGCAAACAGGTGGATATGCGGACCGAACACGCCCTCCGCGTCGGTGACGCACGGGATCTCGTCATTCCTACGGAGTCGGTCGATCTCGTCGTCACCTCGCCGCCGTATCCGATGATCGAAATGTGGGACGACCTCTTTAGAGATCTCGATCACGAAATCAGTGAGGCGCTCGATGCTGGTGACGGCGATCGGGCGTTCCGGGCGATGCACCGGGTGCTCGATTCGGTGTGGAGCGAACTCGACCGCGTTTTGCGCGAGGGGGGAATCGCCTGTATCAACGTTGGCGATGCGACGCGAACCGTCGAGCGAACCTTTCAAACCTACCCGAACCACGTCCGAATCACGGAGGCGTTTCGAGAGCGCGGATTCGTCTCCCTCCCCGGTATACTCTGGCGAAAACCAACCAACAGCACGGCGAAGTTCATGGGATCGGGGATGGTGCCGACGAACGCCTACCCGACCCTCGAACACGAACACATCCTCGTTTTTCGGAAAGGGGGTCCCCGAAGCTTCGAACCTCATTCGAGTGCGCGCTATGAGAGTGCGTACTTCTGGGAGGAACGAAACCGCTGGTTTTCGGATCTCTGGACCGAAATTCGAGGAGTCGACCAACGTCTCGCCAGCGAGAGTCGCGAGCGCTCGGGGGCGTTTCCGTTCGAACTCCCGTACAGACTGATCAACATGTTTTCGGTCTATGGCGACACCGTTTGTGACCCTTTTTGGGGGACCGGCACGACGACGCTCGCGGCGATGGTCGCCGGGCGGGACTCGGTGGGCTACGAACTCGACTCGGAGCTCATTGAGGCGTTTTCCGATCGCCTCCGCGATCTTCCAGCGTTCTCCCGCGAGGTGCTCGAAACACGACTCGATTCGCACGAAACGTTCGTCGAACGGGTCGGAGCCGACGAGTTGGGATACAGCGCAACCCACTATGACTTTCGAGTGCGGACGAAACAGGAGCGGGATCTCCGGCTGTATGAGATCACTGGCGTCGAATCGACGGAGACGGGCTACAGCGTCGAACACCACCCGTTCGACGCCGATTCGAGGGGCTGAGAGCGGGTGTTCGACCGACGAATCGATAGGTATTCGGGGCTAACGTTTTTTTAGCGGGTGCGCATAGAGAGTCCATGAAGTTCGTTATCGTTGGCTACGGGCGCGTCGGGATGCGGACCGCGCGGATCCTCGACGAAGAGGGTCATGAGGTCGCGATCGTCGACACCGATTTCGACAAAGTAGAGCGCGCCCGGAAGGCAGGATTCGACGCACACGAGGGCGACGGAGGTAACGAGGAAGTCCTCGAATCCGTCGCCATCGGGAGCGCGGACGCGGTTGCAGGGCTGACCGGCGATCTAAACACCAACTTTGCGGCGTGTACCGTTGGAAACCACTACGGCTGTCGAACCGTCATGCGGATTGATAACGACTACCGAGCGGATATCTACAACGAGTATGCCGACGATGTCGACGAGATCGTCTACCCCGAGCGACTGGGTGCGGCGGGCGCAAAAACCGCGCTCTTGGGCGGGGATTTTAATCTCGTCACCGATCTCACCGAGCGGCTTCAGCTCATCACTGTCACGATAAACGGGCAGTCGCCCGCGCTCGACCGGCGAGTCAGCGAGATTGAACTCCCGGAAGGCGCACGGATCTACGCCCACGGAGCGGATCACGAGTCGATGACGATCCCGCTTCCACGAACCACGATCGGGGTGGGGGATCGTATCGCTGTCATCGTCGAGCAGGAAAGTGTCGAAGGAGTTAGAGAAATGCTCCTCGGAGCGGAGGAGCGTGCGGGCGCGTGACGTGTGGGTGGAATGGGGAGTGATCTCGCGCCCCGTGTGGCCGATCATCACGAGTTCACTTAATGCTATGTCAGACGACCGAATGACGCATATCAGCTGGGAGGAGCTGTTCGAGCATGTTCCGAGCGTCGACCAAGGGACAGTCGAACGCCGACTCGAACAGCTACGCAATGAGTGATCCCGATCCGACACGGATCGTCGCCGACGCGGACGTACTCGCGGCGGATCTACTCGTCGGTGGTCGGTCGCGCGAAGCGCTCGACGTTCTCAGGAGCCACTCCTGGCTCACGCTCGTCGCCACGAACCGACTGCTTTCGGAAGCACAGAGCATTATCGCTCAGTGTAGCGATGAGGACGTTGCACTCGCGTGGCGAGCGAAGATCGACGATCTCGCGTGCGTCGTTTCCCAACCCCCCGACGACCACCCCGCACTCGCCGCTGCCTACCACGGAAACGCCGCCCAGATCCTCTCGTTCGATGACACCCTCCGAAGCCCGAAAACGGGCGCGACCCTCAAACCCCGCCTCACGACGAGCATCCGCTCACCCGACGCCTTTCTCTCGATTTTCGATCCTGAACGGCTCTACCCAGTCGTACAGAACGGAACGTATCCCGGTCCGGACCGGGACCCCCGTGTCTAGCCGTAACACATATATCCTCATATTTTTATATTTATTTATATATGGTACCGTCAACGAAAGAAACTGATAACAACGAGCCTGCAACGTTCGGTCGGGTGGCGGCGGTCGGACTAGTAGTACTAATCGCTTCGGCCGCCGTCAGCGGGGTCGTCCTTCCCCAATCGGTCGTCGCTTCGACGGTCGAGCACGCCGGGCCGCTGATTGCGACGAGCGGTGCGCTCATCGCGGTCATCGCCTTAGTTGGGTTCGACTGATCAGCGTTCTGTGAGCCAGTCGCCAAACGCCGCGAGCGCGCGCCCCCGGTGTGAGACGGCGTTTTTCTCTTCAGTATCCATCTCCGCGAACGTCCTCTCTCGGTGCTCGAAGATCGGATCGTAGCCAAATCCACCCTCGCCACGGGGCGGGACGATCCGGCCTCTCACGACGCCTTCGAACGTCTCGATTCCTTCGCTGTTGGCATAGGCAACGATCGCTCGAAACCGTGCGCGGTGATCTTCCTCGCGTGCGGTGAGCTGTTGAACCCGCTCGATCCCGAGTTTCTCCTCGACGTACGAGGAGTATGGACCCGGAAACCCCTCGAAGGCGTCGATGAACAGGCCCGCGTCGTCGACGAACACCGGTTCGCCGATCTCCTCGTAGGCGTCCTGTGCGCCCGCGATGGCGATCTCCTCTAAGCTACTCGACTGGATCTCGGGGTAGTCGTACTCGACCTGCCGGAGCTCCACCGGAAGGTACTCGCTCGCCTCGCGGGCCTTCCCCGCGTTGCTCGTCACAAATCGGAGCATCGAGATGAAAACGCCGTATTAGTCGTCGACGATGACTTCGACCGGCTCTTCTTCCTCGGATTCTTCCGGCTCCTTCGAGGCGCTTCGCTCGTTAAAGAGCAGGCCCGCGGCGATGAGGAGGACGATCCATGAGCGCCAGCTCGCGAGGTTGAGCGTGTAGCCGACGCCGAACGGTTTCTCGACGAGCATCCCTTTACCCGGCTGCCAGTACGCAGACAGCAGTCGCCCGACGCTCGGTCGTTCGAAGTTGTACGGCATGCCGAACAGCGTCCCGGAGTCTGGTTTCTCAGCCATACCTCCACAAATGCTCGCCCACATTATAAAGCCTCAGGACTATCGGTAGCGTCCCCGCCCCTCGATCGCCCGAAGCTGGGAAAGAACCGCAGTGTCGCCGGCC
This sequence comes from Methanobacteriota archaeon, assembly GCA_022561895.1. Taxonomy (GTDB): domain Archaea; phylum Halobacteriota; class Halobacteria; order Halobacteriales; family Halalkalicoccaceae; genus Halalkalicoccus. Next base: position 7,150 of record JADFQH010000062.1, read on the forward strand.
TCGCGGTAGCCCCTCTCGAACGCCGCTTTGCAGCGCTCGAACTCGGCTGCGGTCCCGGCGAGCGAGCGCTCGAAGACGTGGAGGTCCATCGCGAAGTCCTCCACTTCGTCGGTGTGATAGCCCAGCCCGAAATCGATGCAGTAGGTTCGTTTCCGGGAGAGTCTCGCATTTCGTGGCGTCGGGTCGCCGTGGACGAACCCCGCGTTGTGGCACACTGCGAGATGACGGCCGACCGCACGAACGCGCTCGGAGGTGAGCTCCTCGATCAGATCCGTCTCGCCGACGCGCTCGAAAACGATCTCACCCTCGTGAAGATCGATATCCACGACTACTGGCGTCGGCACACCAGCCCGTCGAGCGAGGCTTGTGAGGCGCGCTTCGCTTGCAGTGCGCTCGCGACGTAATCGGGAATCGAGTTCGGGGTGGCGGTATCCCTTTGGGAGTCGTTGCTTGCGAACCACGTCGCCGATCTCGACCGTGGCTTCCGCACCGATCACCTCTTTCGAATCAGTCGGGGCGCGAGAAACCGATCCCCCTTCGCGCCACGTTATCTCGACCTGATCCGGTCGGAAGTTCGGGTTCACTCGGGACTCCTCGATCGCGAGGGTGTCGCCCGCGTTCGCCATCTCTGCACCGAGTACCGCGATCATCCCCGCGTTGTCCCGCAAGAATCGCGCTTCGGGCGCGTAAAACGACGCGCCGCGAGCCGCACACATCGTCTCGAGCATACCTTTCAATCGGGTGTTCTGACCGACCCCACCACCCAGAACGAGTTCGTCGCTGCCGGCGAGCGAGAGGGCGCGCTCCGTGACTTCGGTAAGCATCCCAAAGACGTTCTCTTGAAGGGAAAAACAGACGTTTTTGACTCGTTCGCCCGAATCAACGGCGGCTTTCGCCGCGCTCATGATCCCCGAAAACGAGAAATCCATTCCCTTGACCACGTAGGGAAGCGGGATGTATTCGCCTTCTGTACTAGCGTCTTCGATCTTCGGCCCGCCGGGATGGTCCCAGTCGAGATGGCGCGCGAACTTATCGAGCGCGTTTCCCACGCCCGTATCCATCGTCTCGCCGAGCACCTGATACCGGCCGTTGTGATACCCCAAGACGTGGGCGTTCGCACCGCTCGCGTTCAAGCAAACGGGGTTCTCGAACCCCGATCGATGGCGACCGATTTCGAGATGCGCGACCATGTGATTGACGCCGACGAGCGGCACCTCGAGGGTCTGGGCGAGCGCGCGCGCGGCGCTCGCGACGATTCGAAGACAGGGACCCAAACCGGGACCGCGCGAGAAGGCAACGGCGTCGATCGCCTCACCGCTCGATCGGACCACGGAAAACACCGCTTCGATGACGCGCGGGATCGCTTCGGCCATATGCTCTGCGGCCTCGCGTGGGTGAATGCCGCCGCTTTCGGGGAGATAGGCGTCGGATTCGATGATCACCTCGTCAGTGTCAGAATCGAAGTACGCCGCACTTGCGGCCCATGCCGTGCCTTCGATCCCGAAAACCTGCATTTATCACTCACTCCGCAACGCGACTACTGCCACTCGGTGTAGCTACAGCGTCCACAGTGCATGCGGTCGCCGTAATCTCCCAGATAGGTGTCGCCACATCGGGGGCACTGCTCGCGATCGGCCGAGCCGTCCTCGGCGTAGAGTTCGTAGCGCGCCATCTACGCTTCCTCCCCTTCCTCGGTGTTTTCGGAGTCGCCCGCGCTGATCTTGTTGCGTTCGAGCATGTGGTCCTGCTCGACGTCGCGGGCGAAATCGGGGCTCTCGTAGACCTTGGCGTAGCCAACAGTGGTGCGCATCCCGAACTTCGTGTTCATCTCGCGGATGACGACCTCCTCCGCGTTTTTGTTGAGTTTCGCCGCAAGACTATCCCTTACGGAAAGGCGCTCGGGAGTGGTTTCTTCGTGGATGATCTCGAACGTTACGTCCGTGCGATGCAACATCGGGTTCTCCTCTTCGGAAACGATTGAGATGTCCATAGTACTCAGTTGTACGTATATGCCCCTGAGGCGCGTAAAAGGATTTCGGCACGCATCTTTGGGCAGTCGCCAGAAGCCAACGACTTCTGGCTGCTGACCGGGACGCTTCGCTCCTTACAGTCGCTCAGCGCTACCCGCTCACTCGCTTCGTTCGCTTCCTCGACATACTGTCGGCATTCGCAACCGCCTCCGTCTCCAGTATCCGAGCTCCGTAGGCTGCGATATCGGTTCCCCGTAACGTGAATACTTATACCATGAGGGTAGTATGTTGTACGCATGACACGAACGGGAGGGGAGCAGGGATCGATTCTCATACCGACGGGGTTCGATCCAGGTAGCTACTCCTGCGTGCGGTCGCTCGCTCGGCGCGGGGTTCACACGATCGTCGCTTCGGAGTTCGAGAACGTCCCGGCCTCGGCCTCACGGTTCTGTGATGAAACCATCCGTATTCCTCCACCGGACGACGATCTACTCGCCTACAGGGACGCCCTCTTGGGGATCGCCGCTCGGCGAGACGTTCGGACGATCGTCCCGCTCCGCCCGCACGATCCATACCTGTTCTCGAAATACCACGAGGAGTTCGAACGGTACGTTTCGCTCGTCACACCACCGTTCGAGACGCTCACAACGGTTCACGATCGGCTGCATCTTGCGGAGGCTGCCGAGCACGCGGGGGTCCCGGTGCCCGAGACGCGATCCCTCGACGATATCGAGGTGTGGGACGCCGAGTTGATCGTCAAATCCCGATACAACATCCTCACCGACGAGTACGTCGAATCGTTCGCGCCGAGCGAGTCGAAGGTCGTCAAACACGTCAAACACGTCTCTCCGGGTGAGGAGCCGGATCGGGACGCGATCTGCGAGGAGATGGGGCACGTCCCGATCGTCCAAGAGTACGTGCGCAGTTCGGATGAGTACGTCTTCGGAGCGTTGTATGATCACGGGGAGCCATTGGGAACGTTCCAGCACCGCCAGATTCGCGGGAACTCTTACACTGGTGGCGGAGGGGTCTACCGCGAGTCGGTGAGCATCCCGGCGCTCGAAGCAGTCGGTCGAACCCTACTCGATAGCCTCGACTGGCACGGTCTCGCCTGCATCGAGTATATGAAGGACGCGAACACAGGCGAGTTCGTGCTCACGGAGATCAACCCACGGCTATGGCAGTCGCTGCCCTGTGCGGTTCGAACGGGTGCGGACTTCCCGTACTACTACTGGCAACAGGCAATGGGACTGTCGGAGCTGATCGAACCCACCTATCGAGTGGGCGTCGGGAGTCACCTGCTGTACGGCGAGTTGGGCTATCTCCTGAGCGTCCTTCGTGAGGACTCCTCCCTCGTCGAACGTCCCTCTCTCCCCGCGACGATCCGGGAGATCCTGTCGTCGTGTTACGAGATGCCCTATTTCGACACCGTCCGCATCGACGACCCTCAACCATTCTTCCGGGGGGTTCGCCACGTACTCACGAAAAATCGGTGGTATGGTCGGCGTGTCCGGCAAACCCAGCGTCGATGAGCGGCTCGTTGATGTGACGCATGTCCGTGTAAAATTCGCTTCTGGACGAACCCACTACGGCCCTACCACCTCCTCGACATCCTCTAAGCCCTCGTCGGTGATCCGGAACTGGGCGCTCTCTCCGGCGGCCTTCGAACGGTGTTTTTCGAGGGTCACACGGCGCTTGCCCCCACGAAAACGGTCGATTCTTAGTACTGTTCCGGTCCAGTGCTCCAAGGTGTTGCCACCCAACGGACGCACCATATCCGATTCGGGATCGGCAAACACCTGATTCGTGATGAGAACCGCGAGATCGTGTTTTCGTGCAAGCCCAAGCAGGTGGGTGATCTGTCGAGCAACTGATCGGAGGGCGTCGCCCTCGCGTTCGTCCTCCGTGCGCTTCAGTCTGTAGAAGCCAGTTGCGCTGTCGAGAACGATCAGCGAGACCTCGTTCGCAAGCTCTTCGACATCGCGGACGGCTTCTTCCTGCTCGTCGAACGTGTGGGCCTCGCTGATGATGATCCGCGAGGAGAGTGTTTTTACACCCTCGTCATGAGCACGGAGGATCTGTTCGAACCGATCCGGCGAGAGTCCTTCAGTATCGATGTAGGCAACCCGCTCGCCGGCAACCGCACACGAAACCGCCGCACAGAGGGCGATATTCGTCTTACCGGCGGCGGGCGGGCCATAGGCTTGGGTAACCGTCCCGCGTTCGATACCCCCACCCAGAAGATCGTCGATCGGCGCACAATCGACGGAAATGGCGGCGTTCACAACCGAAATTCGCTCGGATGCGTCAAAAACACCCCGATCCACGAAAGGATTTAGCGATCCGAAGCGAACGCCGAGTGTGATCGTCGTCGCCACCGAGGATTTCGAACTGTATCACGGCGTCGTGGGCGAACTCCGCGAGCGCGGAGTCGAGTTTACGACAGTCGAACCCGGTGAGGAGCTTCCCGAGCGAACTCGTATACGTATCACCGGTCCCGGTGAGTCGCCGGCCGAGGGCGTCTTGGTCTCCGGCTGGTACTCAGCAGGCGAATCGCTGGTGTTGCGGGCGAAGCCGCACATTTACGATGATGCCGGACGGAGCCGGCTTGCGTTTGAAGAGTGGGAAATGATTCACGGCCC
>JADFQH010000374.1 GCA_022561895.1 Methanobacteriota archaeon
CCGCGAGCACCCTGTCTGTGTCGCCCGCCGTCTCGAAGGGCGCGAGTAGGACGACCTCCGCATCGAGCAGTTCTGCGAGGTCGGCGTCGGTGAGGGAGACGATCCCGCCGGTGTCGAGGCTGTCCGCGCCCTCGACCAGCATCAGATCCTTCCCCTCGGAAAGCGCCTCGAAGTTCTCTTTTACTGTGTCACGGAGCTGAGCTGGGTCTTCGCGCCCGCGGATCGCCTCCTCGATAAAGGTTTGAGAATAGATGACGGGTTCGAGCTCGTGCATCTCGGCGTCGATTCCCAGTAGCTCGCGCGCGAGCATCGGGTCCTCGTCAATCGTCTTGCCGACGTTGCTCTGGAGGCGCGTCCCTTTCGGTTTCATGTAGCCGACGCTCTTTCCGGCGTCGGCCGCGCGCTGTCCGAGCGCGAGCGCGAGCGCGGTCTTTCCTGTGCTGCCTTCTGTTCCAGTGATGAGTACGGTTCGGGTCATTGATCTACGGTGAGGGCGATGTCGATCGCCGTCGCTCCTTCGGTAGCGGCGACCAGCGGGTTGATGTCCAGTTCCACGATCTCGGGGAAGTCGGTGACGAGCTGGGAGAGTCGTTGGATCGTCTCGATAACGATCTCTTGATCGACGGGATCGCGCCCGCGCGCACCGCGTAGCAGGGGCGCGGCGTCTATCTCCTCCGTCATCTCCAGTGCTTCGCTCTCGCTTACGGGCGCGACCCGGAGGCTCACGTCCTCTAAGGTCTCGACGAAGATCCCGCCCAGGCCAAAGAGCAACAGCGGACCGAACTGCGGGTCGCGGTTCATCCCGACGATGGTTTCGACGCCCGAATCGAGATCCACTTTCTCCTGGACCTGCACTCCCAGCAGGGTGGCGTCGGGCTGGTAGTTCCGCGCGCGGGTGACGAGATCCTCGTAGGCGTCGTACACGTCTTCCTCGGAAACGCCGACCTTCACCCCGCCGATATCGGATTTGTGCATGATATCCGGAGAAACGATCTTCATCACGACCTCGTCGTCGATCTCTCGACTAATCCGCTCGGCATCGGTCGGGTCGGAGACGACCTCACCCTCCGGAATCGGGATTCCGTAGGCTTCGAGGATCCCCATCGCCTCGACGCCGATCCGGTTGTCCCCTCTCTCAGTAGCTCGGTCGAGGAGCGCTCGAACCCGCTCGCGATCCACCTCGAACTCGGCGGGGAAATCGTACTCTCGGCCCCTGATCTCGCGGTAGGCCGCAAGCGAGTCGAGGCTGGAAACGGCGCGGGCGGGATCGAAGTAGTTCGGAACCCCCGCCTCGCCCAGGAGTTCCTCGGCGGGAGCGACGCGCTCGCCGCCCATAAAGCAGGCTGCGACGGGTTTCTCGTGTTTCTCGCGCAACGCGATCGTCGCCTCGGCCAGCTCCTCGTAATCGAGAACCGCAGTGGGAGCCGAGAGCACGAGTCCCATTCCGACGTTCGGATCGGACAGAGCGATATCGAGCGCGCCCTCGAAGCGGTCGATGTCGGCGTCGCCGACGATATCCACGGGGTTGTAGATGTTGCCCTCCGCGGGCAGCGAGTCGCGAAAGGCCTCGAGGGTGTCCTCGCTGAAGGAGGCCATCGAGAGGTCCGAATCCCCGACCGCGTCGGTCGACATCACGCCCGGACCGCCCGCGTTGGTGATGACGGCCACGTCCTGGGAGTCGGGAAGCGGCTGGTTCGCGAGCATCTCCGCCGAATCGAAGAGTTCTTGAACTGATTCAGCTCTGAGAACGCCCGCCTGTTCGAGGCCGGCCTCGTAGGCGCGCTCCGAGCCGGCGATCGTCCCCGTATGCGAGGAGGCCGCCTGCGCGCCCGCGTCGGTGCGCCCCGATTTGACGAGCACGACCGGCGTCTCTTTCGTGACCTCCCTCGATATATCGATGAACTCCCTCCCTTCTTCGATCCCTTCGAGATAGCCGATGATCACGTCCGTTTTTTCGTCCTGATTCCACGCCTCGATGAAATCAGCCTCGTCCAACACTGCTTTGTTGCCCAGCGAAACAACGTCTTTGAAGCCGATTCCCTGATCGTTCGCCCAGTCGAGGACGGCGGTGATGAACGCGCCCGACTGGCTCATAAACGAGAGGCTCCCTTCAAGGGCGTTGTCGGGTCCGAAGGTGGCGTTGAGTCCCGTGGGCGTGCTCAGTACTCCCAAGCTGTTGGGCCCGACGAGGTTGAGATCGTACTCGGCGGCGATCTCCCGGAGTTCGCGCTCGCGAGTCGCGCCCTCGCGTCCCGTCTCGCCGAAGCCGGCGGTGATGACGACGACGTTTTCTATCCCACTCTTGCCGGCCTCCCGGACGGCGTCGAGAGCGACTCGCGGCGGGACGACGACCACCGCGAGCTCC
>JADFQH010000063.1 GCA_022561895.1 Methanobacteriota archaeon
TTGCGGCCGCCCTTTCCCTTGGCGGGGTTTACTCCCCCGACTCGCCGGGCTACGTCGCACTCGGGCAGGTCGCCGCCGCCCCCGCCCTCGTCCCCATCTACCCCTTCCAGTGGGGACTCCCCAGATTCGAGTTCGCGCTCGTCATCGGGATGATCGCCGGCGTGCTTGCCTCGGTGATCGAGAGCTTCGGTGATTATCAAGCGGTCGCCCGACTCACTGGTTCGGGCGCACCCAGTGAAAAGCGGATCAACCACGGCATCGGCATGGAGGGACTGATGGGGACCGGCGGCTCGACCTCGTATTCGGAAAACATCGGCGCGATCGGACTGACTGGCGTCGCTTCTCGATACGTCGTCCAGATCGGCGCGGCGATCATGCTCGTGGTCGGGTTTGTCGGATATTTCGGCCAACTGGTCGCCACCATCCCGGATCCGATCGTCGGCGGCCTCTTTATTGTGATGTTCGGCCAGATCGTCGCCGTCGGAATCAGCACGCTGAAACACGTCGATCTCGATTCCCAAAGGAATGTCTTCGTCGTCGGCTTTTCGATGTTCGTCGGACTTGCGATCCCCCAGTACATGGCGAACTTCGAGAGCGCCGAAGCCTTCCGCGAACTCGCCGCCGGAGCTTCTCCCGTGCTCGGTTCGCCGATCATCGCCGACACCGTCTTCGTCATCGGCGGCACGGGAATGGCCGTCGGCGGACTCGTGGCGCTCGTCCTCGATAACACGATCCCCGGCACGCGAAAGGAGCGCGGACTCGAAGAGTGGGACGAGCGCACCGAAGACGAATCCGAGTTTCAGAGCGCCTGGGAGCGCTTTCGCCAAGCGGCCGACTGAAAACCCCCTTCCTATCCGTTAACGACGCGAGGGTTCGGCCGCAAACGACAGGAAGGATATCATAGTACTTCGCGGACGTTCTCGATAGCGGACTTCTTCTTCGCGGGGTAGGCTTCGACTTTCGCGCGGAAGGTGATCCCCTCACCGAGAGAAACCTCGCCGCCGAAGGCGGCCTGCTTGTCGAGATAGAGGAATAGCTCGCAGTTCTCGGTCACGCGCTCGTCAAGCTGGTTGCGAACCCGATCGAGATCGGCTGAATCCCTGAGCTGATCGAGAACATATCGAACGTCGTCCGCGTTCTCGACGCGCGCCGAAAAGACGAGAATGCGGTCGCCGTGATAGCCCTCGGTTTCGGTCCGCTCGGTAGGATAGTCCTCGGGCAGGTAGGTTCGCAGTGCCTCCTCGACCCGCTTTTCGTCCTCGGTAGCGTAACAGAACGCGCGCAGATCGATGTAATGGAACGGAACGCCAGCCATTGCCGTTACTCGTCCGTGTCGTCCCCGTCGGCGGGGGTGAGATCGTCCTCAGGGACGCCCGTTTCTTGGCCTTCCTCGAAGCTCACCGTGTAGGTCGCATCGCCGAACATGTTCTCGATGACCTGTGTGACCTGCCCTTCCTCGCCGTCGAACTCGCTGTGGGTGTCCGACAGTACGACGCGGTCGTCCTCTTCGAAGCTCATACGCGGAACTAGCTCGTGGCTCGTTAAAAAGAGCGTGGTTCACGAGGATTCTCGTAGCCAACCGATACTATCGCTTGTTCGACCGGTTATCGTCAGTTGATTATCGGGATTATCGTAATCCCTATAGTGAACAAGCGACCGATGAACTTCGTCGAGAATCCCTATCAGCCGCCGAAGCGTTATTTGGGACCGGTCCCCTCGTGGCGAGCATGCACATCTTCGATTCGACCACTGATACGGTCGGTTGTAGTCCTTTGCCGGTGATCGCGGACTCGTGCCGGCGATCACCGGTGAATCGTTACAACCGTCCGTATGACGCGAGAGGTGGCTGATGACGACGTTCGACGACCTCTGGTTTCGCGCAGGCGAGGCGAGCCAGCGCGCAGAACAGGCCTATCACCGGCTTCGCGGGCAGTATGAGAATTTTCTTGAACTCGAATCCCATCGACAGGTCTCTCGATCACGGTTTCGCACCCTGACCGAGCGGATCGAGGGCTCGGGCGCACCCTACGGCGCACACACGATCGTCTATCGTCCCTCGGGCGAACTCCTCCTCGTCCGCCACGATGGCGTCGACCTGTGGGTGCTTCCCGGCGGGGAGGTCGATCCCGACGAGGAGTTCCAACGAACTGCCGTCCGCGAACTCGCAGAAGAAGCCGGTGTTGATGCCGACTACGAGGGGCTCGCTATCCTCACACAGGTCAGAATCACCTGCGGCGAGTACGAGACACAGGGTGTGATCCCGATCTTCGCCGCGCGCGCACTCACAACCGACACCCATATCACGGACCCCGACGACGAGATCTCGGCCGCAGGGTGGTTTTTGGAACTCCCTCCGGACACCCGCGATCGGGAGGACTTGCTCGCGTGGCGCGAGCGCGCGCTGTGAATCCGGCGCTATGACTCCGGTCCGTAACTCTCCCCTTCGCGAGAGTCCGCTCGCATCCGCCGTAGCGTGGCTTGCGCGTTCGCGGCGTCGTACCCGAAAAACACGTCCTTGCCGTAGGCGTCCGCGACCTCGGCGGCGTGGATCAGGCTGTCGATATCGAGATCAACAGCGTACAGTTCGATACTGAAAGGAGTATCAAGCAGTGTCTGAAACCCGCTCGCGATCGTTTCGAGCCAGTACGTAGTCGAATAGGCCATGTCGTACAGCGGGATCACGAACTCGTCCACGTGCGGTTCGAGCGCTTCGATCTCCAACCCCGCACGTTCGTAGAGATGGCCCGGATACGGGTCGGGATAGAGCGTGAGATAGGTCTTGCCGGGGATCCGATCACTGACCTCGGCGACAAAGTCGGTGATGACGGAGGCGCGCCACGCAAAGCGATCCTCGAACTCGCTCATCTCGAAGCGCTCGGTACACCGATCACAGAAGCAGTACTCCTGACGCGGGAATCCTACGTCGTCGAGGCGCACGTCCTCGTTTATTTCACTTGCTTCGCTCACCATCTCCAAGAGCCCCTCGCGATAGCCGTCGTGGGTCGGGCAGATGTACGCCCAGTCGAAGTACTTCCGTTCGCGCGTGGCGAGTTCGCCCTCCCGATTCCGGGGGACGAGTTCGGGCGAGCTTTCGGCGGCGGCGTTGTCGCCGAAACAGGAGATCATATTTACGGCTTCGGAAATCGGCTCGGCGGAGCGCCCGCTTACGTCCTTTGACTCGTAGAAGGCGAGATCGAACTCGGGCCACGTACACTCCTCTTCGTTTCGCGTCACGACCCCGAACATAGCGTCCTTACCCTCGCGGGGCGTAAGTGCGTTGCTCTCGATCTCCGCCAGTCGCCGCTGGGCTGTCGACCTTTCATAAGGTCGGTTGCAGTCTCTTACCGCTAATCACCTGCGCGGGTCAGCGATCAGCGGTAAACAGTTACAACCGCCCTTATCAGTCGGGTGGCCGACAACGTTTTGCTTGCGATGGTCGTGCTCCGAGTCATGGCACAGTATCAACGACTCGCGTACACCACGTACGCCCGCGGCGGTTTCGTCCTTGGAGTCGTGGTGTTCGTTCTCGGGATCCTCGGCCACACGCTCGGTCCGGCGCTGTTCGGTCCGCTTCCGGCCTGGGAGCTGACGCTCTTTACTGCAATGGAGTTCGTGGGAATTGCCCTTGCGCTCTGTTCGCCGATCGTCTTCGGGATCGTTCTCCCGCTGATCGAGTGAATGCGCCCACCCAGCCTCCGAAACCCGCGCTCGCTCTGGGACGTTCTCACGATCAGCCTCGCGGTCATCCTGCCGATGAAGCTCGTCCTGTTGTGGCTCGATTCGCCGATTATCCGCATCGAAGTGATCGTCGTCTGGGCGATCGTTCTCGCGTGGGATCTCTGGGCGATCCGGCGGATCCTCGATCACTCGGCTGGCGACTATAGTAGTCGGTGAAAGTCAACACGCACCTGGTTGCGAAATGTGCGGCCAGCGCCGTGGCGCTGGCCGCTGCGTGCAACCGGTGGGAAAACAGTTTCACCGACTACTATAGCAAAACGGTTTGCACCGCTCACACCTGAGCACAGTACCGGCGGTGCTGACCGCGCTCGCAAGATCAAGGAACACTGACAGTCACTGGCTACTCGTCGAACGGGAGCCGAAGACGACGTGGCCGGATGGAACTCGAGTAACGACGGGAACCCTCTCAGTTATCACCGAAGCCGCCACCGTCGTCTTGCTCTTCTGTTTCGATTCCGATCTGGTCGTTATCTTCCTCGTCCTCGTCGTCCGTCGCGTCTCCGTCGCCATCCGCATCGGACCCCTCTTCAGCTTCGGCCTCCTCCGTATTGTCTTCCTCGATATCGTTTTCTTCGACATCGTCTTCGGCGTCCGATTCATCGCTGTCGTCCGCCTCCTCGTCATCGGATTCGGTCGTCTCCTCGTCGTCCGCGCCTTCGTCATCGCCATCGTTGGCCTCGTCATCTGCATCCTCGCTCGTATCCGACTGATCGGTCTCCTCGTTCTCGTTACCCTCTGACTCGTCGTCGCCGGATCCGATGATCGGATCGTCGTCCCCATCGCTACTGCTCCCGGACTCCTCCGTGTTGGCGTCCTCGTCATCCTGTTCGTCAGTGTCATCCTCATCCGCTCCACCCGCCTCGACGCCGCTCGAATCGGGTTCCGCCGACTCCGCGGGTTCGGAAAACGTCGGAAAGCCGTGAAGAACGCCGCCGATCCCGATGATTACGACTGTTATAACGAGCATCATGCTCACGAACGTGATGAACGTCCGCGCGTCGGGACCCTCCGGTTCTCGCTCGCTACGTGGTTTTGGCGGCCCTCGAAGCCCTTGCGACATCGCTTACCTTTCCCTACGTCGCTGCGTTACTTGTACGTGACGAGGGCCGGTTGCGTTATCGTCTTGCCGGCTCACCGTTGATGATTGCAGTCATATCGGTACAGGCCGGACAGCCGTACACCTCGCCGTCGTTTCCGGCGAACACACGTTGGAACCGCCCGGTCACGTGTTCACCGCATGTAGCACAGGTTGGCATGTGCATCCCCAGTTCCCATTACTATCGACCCCGTTATCAACTTGTCCTGTCTTTTCGTTGTCAGATGATCCTGCCGGAACCCCGTAGTTTTTGCAACGAACCCGTCTATACCCACCGGTATGAGTGACGACACGCCCACACTGCTCGGGAGACTGCTGTTCGGCGGCAGTCTCGCCGCGCTGGCGTACGGCAACTTCAAGGAACTGGACGCGATGATCGGCTACGCCGAATCCAAAGAGGTCCCCGAGGCCAACCGGCTCGTGCCCTTCGCAAGCGGGATGCTCGCCTTCGGCAGCCTCGCGATCACGCTCTGGCGGGTCCCCCGTCTCGCCGCGGGCGCAGTTGCTGGCTTCCTTCTCGGGGTCACCCCGCTGATGCATGACTTCTGGAACCTAGAGGGCCAAGAGCGGGACACCGAGATGACGAACTTCCTCCAGAACGTTGCGCTTCTGGGTGCGGCGCTTGCCTTCCTCGGCTGGCCGCGTGATGACTAACCCACGATACAGGGAGTATCGTAGCCAATCAGCTGATTTCTTCTTGCAACACGGACCACGTCGATCGGTTGACGAACAAGAAGAGTATGAAACTCTACGATACTCCCTGTAGCTACTCGATCCGAACCGCGGCCCCTTCTTCGCTGGAGCGATAGATCCCGTCGATCACCCGCTGGACGGTCAGTGCCTGCTCGACGGTGTTTAATTCGGGTGCCTCGCCGCGCGCGACGCTCTCTGCAAACAGCTTATCGCTCGCCGCCCAGCCGGTTTCCGGCAGGCTTCCCTCTAACTCGGAGCGGACGAAGTGATCCGTGCCCTGCCTCCCGGTCTCGAACAGTTCGAGCTCCTCCTCGCCGAGACTGAGTCGCGCGCCCGCGTCGGTTCCCCTGAGGAGGAACTCGTTCGTCGGCTCCTGTGAGGCCGCCCACGAGACTTCGAGCGAGATGGACTGGCCGGTCTCACACCGGATGAGCGCCGTCACCGAGTCCTCCACGTCGAAGGCTCCCTCCCCCGTGCCCCAGTCGTCGGGATCGGCGTACTCCTCGTGGCCGGCGGCGTTCGATCGCGAGATCCCCATCACTTCCTCAACAGGTGGGAAGTCGAGCAGGTAGAGCGCGAAATCGATCGCGTGTACCCCGATATCGACGAGCGCGCCCCCGCCCGCAAGCTCCTTCGAGGTGAACCACGACCCTAACCCAGGCACGCCACGCCAGCGCACGTAGTTGCCCTGGATATGAGTAAGCTCGCCGAACTTCTCCTCCTCGTCGTAGCCTTTGACCATTTCTGCCGCCGCGGAGAGACGATTGTGGAAGTTCACCGCACAGAACCCATCCGACTCCCTCGCGACCGCCGCGATCCGCTCTGCACTTTCGAGGGTATGAGCAAGCGGCTTTTCACAGAGTACGTCCATTCCGCCTTCGAGGGCCGAAACGACCGCGGGTTCGTGAAACTTGTTGGGGACGGAGACGGCGACCGCATCGAGGTCTTCCTCGTCGTACATTTTCTCGTACTCCTCGTAGGTCGTCGCCCCAAAGCGCGAGCCGAACGCCTCGCGGGCGTCGGCCGCGAGATCCGCACCCGCGACGACCCTGTGGCCGAACTCGGTCGTGTTCTCCGCATGAACCTGTCCCATGAATCCGAGACCGACGACTCCGAGGCGAATCGGCTGTGCTGTCATACGCTCAGTTACCCGAATGTGAATAAATAGCTGTCCTTATCGAAACTTCCCTATCGATCGCGCTCCTCTCTCGGGTATGGCCGAGATCACCGAATCCACCGAGATTACCGTCTACACGCGCGAGGACTGCCATCTCTGTGCCGAGGCGATCGATACCATCAAGGAGGTGGCAAGCGAGGTCAGTGTGAGGGTTGCACTCACGCTCGTCGACGTAGACGACGCCGGCCTCGCCGACGAGTACGGCGACCGAGTCCCCTACGTCCTCATCGAGGATCGCCCCGCGTTCAAATACCGCGTCGATCCCGAAGAACTCAGATCGAGATTACAGCCATAGCTCGTAGAGATCGTCTCGAACCGGCTCGGTGATCCGCTCGCCGTCGATAGCGAGGGCCGGGTCGCCTCTTTCGACGTTCCCGATCGCGGCCGCCTCGATTCCCAACTCCTCGAGTTCCGTGAGCGCTGTTTCGACGCGTTCTTCGGGCACGGCCGCGAGCAGCGCACCGGAGCCGAAGATCTTGAGCGGGTCGACCGCCATTGCCTCACAGAGTTTTTCGGTGCTCTCGCGGATCGGTACGCGCTCGCGGTCGATCCGCACGCCGGCATCCGAAGCGACCGCGAGTTCGAGCGCGCCGTCGATCAGCCCTCCCTCGGTGGGGTCGTGCAGCGCGTTCGCGTACTCGCGAAGGATTCTCGCCTCTGGAAGCACGCTCAGGTCGGAAAACAGCGCCGCGCCGCGTTCGAGCAGTTCATCGGGGAGCGCTACGTCCTCACGAAAATCGGTCGCGAGAATGGCGGTCCCTTCGATTCCGGCCCCCTTGGTGAGGACCAGCGTGTCGCCCGGCTGTGCGCCCCCTGTTGGAACGTACTCGTCTGCCAGTCCAAGACAGGTGAGCGAGAGCAGCGGTCGGTCTCGCTCGGGGGCGTACTCGGTGTGCCCGCCGACGATCGAGACGCCGATATCGTGCGTGGCTGCATCGAGCTGATCGGTGATCGCATCGAGCGACGAGTCGTCGGGAAGGAAGATCGCGGCGGTGAGCCAGCGCGGCTCGCCGCCCGAGGCGGCGATGTCGTTGCAGGCAATGTGCGTCCCGATAGTACCGATGCGTTCTGTGGCCAGCGAGACGGGATCGGTGTTGACGACGAGCAGTTCGTTACCGATCCGGAGCAAAGCGGTGTCCTCGCCGTAGGCCGGACCCTGTACGACATCCTCGTCGGGGACGCCCGTCCGCGAGAATACGGCTTCGAGACGTTCGGGGTCGAGTTTCCCGATCATACTCGAAGGAGATGGGCAAGGGTTGTAGCGTTTCGGTTAGCCCAACTCGCGGCTCACCGTTGCGAACAACACCGCCTCGCAGTGGGTACACCGGAACACGTCGGGATCGATCTCGGTCGTCGTTCCCCCGTCATGAACCGGAACGGTTGCTTGTTCGACCGTGAGTTCGAGCGAGCGATCACAGTGTGGACAGTCAGCCATACAGTACCGTCGCGCTTGAGGGGTATTGTCTTGCTGTTTCAGCTCTATGTCCTCTCGAACGAAACACGATTGTCTGACGGATAGCTGACTGAGTTTCAAGAGGGTAGCTAGTAGAAAGAGTGTATGGACTCGCTATCCGACCATGCCTCCCGCCGATCCACCCGAGGGCGCAGGCCCGACCGTGGACCGGTCGGAGCGACCGCCGTGATCAACAGGGCGCTTCTGTTGACCGGGGCGTTGCTGTTTATCAATGGCATCAGTGTTACACTCATCGCGGCACTCATACCCTTCGCCATCAGCAGCGCTATCGTCATCTCAGTCGTCACGATCCTTACCGCATCGAGCGGTCTCGTCTATCTGACACGCAGAAACCCCGACCGAACGCGGGCGTTCGTCGAGGTCGTCCGCCCGGTGGTCGACTCGCTGACGAACCAAGACGGGCCACGTCGCCAAGGCGGTCTGTAAGACCGAACCGACCCTTTTTATCACGAACCCGAGAACCGTCGAGCGATGACTCCGTCACGACCCGTCGCGCTCTCGCTGGTCGCCCTCGGCGGGTTTTTCGGCTCGATCACGCGCTACGGCGTGGCGCTCGTTGCGCCCGGAATGGGCGGGACGTTCGTCGTCAACGTCACCGGGAGCCTTCTTCTGGGCTACGTCTTTTACACCACGGCGACGACCGACAGGATCTCACCACGCACACGGCTTCTCGTTGCAACCGGCTTTCTCTCCTCGTACACCACCTACAGCATGTTCGCGTTCGAAACGCTCGATGCATCGTTCGCGTGGGGACTGCTCAACGTCATCGGGAGCTACGTCTGTGGGTTCGCTGCCGCCGTGGCCGGGCGGTCGATCGCACTACGAGGGAAGCGATGATCGGGGCGCTGCTCGTGGGGGTCGGCGGTGCGATCGGTGCGGTGTTGCGCTATCTCGTCGGTCTCTCGCTCAGCGCGCTCGACACCCGGTTTCCGTTCGACACCCTCTCCGTCAACGTCATCGGCAGCTTCGTCCTCGGCTGGGTGACGTTTGTGGGAGCCGGCGAAGGTGTTTTTCTCACCATCGGCATCGGTGCGTGTGGTGCGTTCACGACGTTCTCCTCGTTTTCCGTCGACACCGTTCGCCTCATAGAAGAGGACAAGCCCTTCCTTGCGGGTGGGTACGCCCTTTCGAACATCGTGCTCTCCGTGGGCTCGATCGGCCTCGCCGCGCTCATCGCAACGAGTTAGGCGTTTGCGTAGACGTTCATGCGTTCTTCCCGTCGAACAACCGACATGAATCGGTTGATCGAACAAACGCGCCGTTGGCTACGAGAGTTCCTAAGTACAGGTTTTACATACCCGCTACACACAGAGGAGGTATGGCAACCGAGGAGGTCCCGGCGGAGTTGGCTGCGCTCGCTGAGAAGATGTCGACGGAGTATCGCGACTCGGAGTACGAGATCGCGATCGCACTTGCGAACGCGGACGGGCCGCTGTCGACCGACGAACTCGCTGAAGAAACGGGCTACACCGATCGCACGATCAAAAAACGCGTCGACACCTTGGAGGAAGCGCTCGGCGGCGATCCGTTGTTCCGCCGAGACGACGAGGACCGCCCGGTTGGTGGAGCGGACCTCGGTGGTGCCGAACAGCTTGGGATACTCCGGCGCGCTCGCCGCCGCCGCCGGGAGCGGCAGGCCGGCCACGACGGCCGCAAGCATGGCCGCCGCGAGCGCGAGGCCCGCCATGCATCGCCGCCGGGGGCGAATTGTTGCAAGAATTCGTGGCACGATAGTACCCGTGGTGAAATTATCGCCAGCCAAACGTGCCGCATGATGTAATGGAAGTATTTAAATAGTAATTAAACTTCGGTTATTTATATTTCATTTACTATAAAGCCCAAGAGGGCGGCGGGAGAGGGTTGCGCCTGGCCTCTGAATACGGGTACGATTTTCGCCCAAAAGTTGGCTAACAACCCGCCGTTCAAGGGAGGTCCAGCTGTCTGACCCTTCGGAAACGCGGGCCGCGCCCGATTCGCCCGACGCGATCCCCGACGCGATCGACGAATCGCTGCGCACCAGGGTGTCGTCGACGGTGCTGCTGGCGGGCGTCGGGCTCGTCCTGGTCACCGTCATCGGCGTGGTGCTGGTGTTCTACTTCGTCGATGATCAGCGCGATCGCGACCTGCGCGCCTGGCAGGTGCGCATGGGCATCGTCGCCGACAGCCGGTTCGCGGCGGTCAATGGGTGGGTCGACCGGCAGTTCGCGCATATGCGCGAGCTCGCCGAGAACGCCTCGCTCCAGCTCTATCTCACCGAGCTCGCCCTATTCGCGGGCGATGCCTCGCAGGTCACCGACGAGCCGGCCCAGCGCACCTATCTGCGCAACCTGCTGATGGCGAGCGCCGAACGCAGCGGCTTCACCGCGCCCTTGCTGGGCGCCGAAATCAACGCCAATGTGGAGCGTATTGGCGTCGCCGGCATCGCCATTGTCGACAATGACGCGAAGGTGATCGTGGCGACCCCCGGCATGCCGCCGGTGGTAGGGGACCTGGCGGCGATCATCCTGGCGAACCGGGGCCAGCGCGCCCTCTACGATCTGCACATCGGCGCCGGCGGGCGGGCGACCATGGGCTTCCTCTCACCGATCTTCGCCCTGCAGTCCGACGGATCACCAAGCGATCAGATCGGCATGGCGGTCGGCGTCAAGGAAGTCGGCGGCGAGCTTTATCCCCTGCTCGAGCAGCCCGGCGCGGTCAATACCAGCGCCGAGGCGGTGATCCTGCGCGACGCCGGCGTCCGCATCGACTACCTGTCGCCCCTGATGGACGGCGGCGCGCCCTTGTCCCGCGCCCTGGCGCGCGATACGCCTGAACTCGCCGCCGCCTTCGCCATCGAGAAGCCCGGCGGTTTCGCCATTCGCCGCGACTACCAGAATGTCGAGGTGCTGACTCTGGGCCGTGCCTTCACCACGGCGCCCTGGACCCTGATGTACAAGATCGACGCCGCCGAGGCCCTGGCCGACACGGACAGCCGCCTGGGCAGGATGCTCACCGTCTTCCTGCTGATAATCGCCGCCATCGCCGTCTCCCTGATCGCCGCCTGGCGCCACGGCACCTCCTTGCGCTCGAGCCGGGCGGCGGCCGAGGCGAGCGAACTGGCCAAGAAATTCGGCCAACAGCGAGATTTCCTGGAACTGGTGACCGACAGCCAGAGCAACGCCATGGCGATCATCGACGGCGATGGCCGCTATATCTGGGTCAACCGCCAATCCGCCGAGAACAACGGCACCACGGCGGCGGATGTACCGGGCAAGACCCTCGCCGCCGTGGTCGGCCCGGCGCCGGCCAAGGCGTTGTTGCAGACCGTCCGAGATGCCCTGCGAAGCGGCGCCTCCGAGCAGATAACGCACATCAAGAACGTCGACGGCGATATGCGGACCTACACGTCGCAATTCATCCCCCTTAGCGCCACCGACGATCTGCCCGAGCGGGTGCTGGTGGTCTCCGAGGATGTCACCGCGGCGGTCAGCGAACAGGCCAAGCGCGAGCGCATCATGAGCCAGCTCGTCAACACCCTGGTCGGGGTC
>JADFQH010000064.1:0-7411 GCA_022561895.1 Methanobacteriota archaeon
GTCACGCTGGGGTTCGCGCTGATTGCGCGGCACTACGCGGTCAAGCACGGCGTCCGGCATCGCTGAGCCGCCTTTCGGCAGCGCCGCCGAAACTCACGTTGGGGAGTGCCCGAGAAGGAGAGAAGGACATGGCAAAGCGGTTGAGAGACGTCCTGGCGTTGCTTGCCGTCGCCGGCTTGGCCATAGGGCTTGCGGCCGCGTGCGCCGGCGATGGAGACGACAACGCGTCCGCGCAGGAGCTCGCCGCGCTCCGAGCGCGGGTCCAGGAGCTGGAAACGCAGCAGCAGGCGGCCGCGGAGCCGGCGGGGCCGTCGGTGGGACCGACCATCTTGGTCAAGCCGGCGTTCTTCAAGTACCCGAAGGGCAGAGTGCGGGAGCCGGGACTCATCTGGTTCTACGGCTCCGGCCTAGAGCCGGGCCAGTGGTTCAGGATCTCGATCGAGGCGGAGGGCGAGGACGGCGACGTCGTCTTCGCGCCCGAGGACCTGCGGCAGGCCAATGCGAGCGGCGCCTTCGCGCTCACCCAGCCGGAGCTCCGTCCGGACCGGTGGGCGGTGCGGGACGTGTTCGGACAGCAGGGCGGGGTCTTCAACGTGAAGCTGTGGGACATGGACACCGACACGCTGCTGGCGTGGACCCCGTTGGTCATCTGCGGCTCGAACGCCGAGAACCTGTGGTGTGAGCCGGAGGAGGAAGTCGTAGTGGTGCCGGGGGCCCCGACTGTCTTCGACATCGCCCGGATCAGGATCGAGGACGGCTACTTCCAGCTGCGCATCGGCTCCACGCCCTATTGGGGCTACGAAGTCGAGGAGCGCATCGACGATCGTATCTAACTCCTCGCGGTAGTCGAACGTACCCGCGCGCTCGACGGCGTCCCGATACACGTTGATCGCGTCGTAGGTGCTAAAGCCCATGTACATCGGGCCGGTGGGTCGCTCTTCGGCGTGGCGCGATTCGTACTCCTCGGCGAAGGGGATCGTGTTTTGGGTGAGTTCCGTTACTCCGGCAGCGCCGCTCTCGCCGGTCGTTTCGTACTCACACCCTTCGTTTGTATCGTTCCAGTACTCGGGCGACATCGAGGGGACGCTCACCCCCTCTTGGGCGAAGGGGTACTCGTTTGCCCGCCACGACGAGAGCATTCCCGTCCCCGGTAGTAGAGAGAACTGTTTCATGATAACCTCGGCCCCGGCGGATTCGATGTTTCCGAGGATCGGCGAGAAGTCGTCGGTATCCGAGGCGATGCGCTCGTTGTACGGCACCTCGAAGCCCCTGTCCTCAAACGTCGAGGGGAGTTCTTCGGAGAACACGCCCGTCCACGCGGCCTCCTCTGCGAGCTGGGCGAAGGTGGTCCAGCCGTGTTCCTCGTTCAGATACTCGGCGTAGTCAGCTAGCTCCTCGATCTGGTAGACCGAGTTCAACGGTCCCGGCCGAAAGACCATTTGGTACTGCTCATACTCCTCTGCATGTTGGCTGAAGACCTCCGAATCCGCCGATCCGGTCACGAGAAACGGAGTCCCTGATTCGGCAACGAGATCGAGCATTGCGAGCGTCACCTCGCTCGCGTGGGTGCCCACGAGCACGTCGACGTTCTCGCCCTCGATCAGCCCCTCTGCCTCCCGGAGCCCTTCCGACGGGGTCGCGTCGGTGTTGACCGAGATCAGTTCGACCTCGGTGTCCATGATACCCCCATTTTCGTTGATCTCGTCGACGGCGATCTCGGCGCTTCGCTCCGAGCCGATGCCCATATCGAGTTCCAGTGGCGCGAGATGCCCGATCGTCACCACGTCCTCGTCGGTTTCCTCGCCACCCAGACAACCGGCAAGTGCAGCCGCCCCGGCCGTTCCAGCGGTCGTGAGAAACCCACGTCGACCCCATCTGGTCGATCCACCCGAGTTTCCAGCGTTCAGGCTCGGTTTTCTAGACGAATAATTGTTAACCATACGTTCAACAGTAACTGTCGATTACGGGTACAAATACGTTGTGTGTTAACCCGGCAGCTGCGTTGTCGTACCGACGGCCGGCGTCTACGTTCCGGTCAGACTATAGTAACCGTCGAAACTGTTTTCACACCGCTTGCATGCGACGGCCAGTGCCGTTGGCGCTGGCCGTGAATGCGCAACCGGGTGTGTATTGACTTTCAACGACTACTATACCTCCTCCTGTGAGACGGCGAGGTACTGTTCGAGGAGGTCCTCGCGCTCCTGTAGCTCCCCGATAGAGCCGTCGAAAACGATCGAGCCGGTGTCGATGACGTAGCCGCGGGTCGCGAGATCGAACGCGAAGCTCACGTTCTGTTCGGAGAGCAACACGGTCACGTCTTTCGAGACAACGTCCCGGAGCATCTCGCGGAGATCGTCCACGATAACGGGGGCGAGCCCTTCAGTTGGTTCGTCGAGCAGGAGGACGGCGGGCTGCTGGACGAGCGCCCGTGCGACCGAGAGCATCTGCTGTTCGCCGCCGCTTAGGTTCTGGCCCTTGTTCTTCCGGAGATCGTCGAGAATCGGAAACAGCTCGTACATCTCCTCGATGGGACGCGGATCCGAAGCGAGCTTCCGGGCGAGGACGAGGTTCTCGTGGACGGTCAGCGTCGGGAACACCCGCCGGTCCTCGGGGACGAGGCTGATTCCTCGACGGTTGATCTCGTTCGGTGCCAACCCGACGATCTCCTCGCCGCGGTACGTGATCGACCCGCTTCGAGGGGGTGTCGCCCCGACGATGGATCGCATCGTCGTCGTCTTTCCGGCGCCGTTTCGTCCGAGCAGGGAGACGACCTCGCCCTCCGCGAGGTCGAGTGAGACCCCGTGCAGGACGTGGCTGTTCCCGTAGTACGTATTGATCTCGTCTATTTCGAGGACAGTCATGCTTCACTCCCGAGGTAGGCCTCGGTAACACGTTCGTCAGACAGTACTTCCCGTGGTTCGCCGTCCGCCAACACCGCACCCTCCGCGAGAACGACAATCCGATCCGAGATATCGGTCACCACGTCCATGTTGTGTTCCGTGACGACGAACGTCGCATCGATGTCCTCGTCCAGTTCTCGGATGAGCGAGACGATCTCCCGTGTTTCGGTCGGGTTCATTCCCGCGGTCGGTTCGTCGAGTAAGAACACCGTCGGCTCGATTGCGAGCGCGAGTGCGATCTCGACGTTTCGTTTCTCGCCGTGGCTGAGCGTTTCGCATGGCGTTTCGGCGAGTTCAGTGAGGTTCGTGAGCGCGAGGAGTTCGTCCACGTCCTCGTTTAGCTCCTCGTCCTTGGCCGCCCGCGAGCGAAAGTCGAAGGTCCGTCCCTCGTGGGTGATCCGGGCGACCTGCACGTTCTCGCGTACGGTCAGCCCCTCGAAAATATTCGTTATCTGGTAGGACCGCGAGAGTCCGTTCCGGGCGACCTCGTGGGGCGGGTCGTCGGTGATCTCCCTGAGATCGCCTTCTTTTCCGAGCCAGATCGATCCCGACGAGGGTTCGAGAACACCAGTTAAGAGGTTGTAGAACGTCGTTTTCCCCGCGCCGTTGGGACCGATAATACTGGTGATCTCCTCTCCACCTATTTCGAGCGAGACGTCATCGACGGCGACCAGATCGCCGAACTGCTTTCGTAGTTCCTCAGTTTTGAGGACGGTCGTCATCGTTCGGCCCCCTCCGACGGTTCGCTCCGTCCGAGGTTCGAGAGACGGGCGCTCAGATTTCGTTGCTTCTCGGCGGCCGATTCGCGGACGAACGCCCACGCTTCGCTCGTGCCGCCGCGTTCGTACGCCGTCCGCACATCGAGGAGCCACGCCTGTAATAGGACCAAGCCGCCCGCAGCACCTCCCTTGAAGTAGAGAACGACGACGATGAGCATCACTCCGAAAAAGAACTCCCAGTAGGCTTCGAGCACCGGGTATCGGCTGATCCCCCAGCGGACGTAGAGGTAGACGAACGCGCCGACGATCGGCCCGGAGAAGTAGGTTGCGCCGCCGATGACGGTCGCGATGACGGGGATCGCGCTCGTCGTCCAGTGTGAGTGATAGGGCGAGGCGACGTTCGCGAGCCCGGCGATCAGCACACCTGAGATGGCGACGAACACCGCCGAGACGATGAACGTCATCCATCGGTGGTGCGTGACGTTGACGCCGAGCGCCGCGGCCCGGTCGGGGCTCTCGCGGATCGATTTACAGATCGTTCCGAACGGCGAGTGGACGATCCGCCAGATGGCGTAGATCGAGGGAAGGACGACCGCTAGCGTCAGGAAGTAGTAGGTCTGGCGATCCCCAAGCCGAAGCTCGGTCCCGCCGATCTCGGTGATCCCGAGCGTGACGATGATGCCGTCAGTCCCGTTGGTCAACCCCTGTGGGTTCTGGATGATAAAGGAGTAGACCAGCATTCCGAACGCGAGCGTGATCAGCGCGAAGTAGATCTCCTCGAGTCGAACACTCAGCCAGCCGATCGGGATCGCGAGCAAGAGAACACCGACGACGGCGATCAGGCCACCGATAACGAACGTCACGAGCGGGGCGATTCCGCTTCCGATCGTGTCGGCGATATGTGGTTGGAGATCCCGTAGAACGATTGCGAGTCCGTACGAGCCGCCCGCATAGAACATGGCGTGACCGAAGGAGAGCAGTCCAGTATACCCATACAGCAGGTTGAACGCGAGAGCGAACAGCGCGATGATCAGGAACTCGGTGAACAGGTAGACCTGAAACGGTGGACCGAGAGACACAAGTACTAATCCGAGCAGACCGAGCAGGACGAAGCGCTCTCTGGTCCAACCATTCCGAATGGCTTCGCGTCCGAACGTCCCGATCCGATCGCCGATGCTTTCGTCTCGGATGCTCATTCGCCGATCCCTCCGAAGAGACCCTCGGGTCGGAACAGGAGCACGAGAACCATGGCGAGAAACGGGATCGCGATGTGGCCTGCGGCGATGAACTGCGGGCCAATACTCTGAAGAATGCCGACGAACATCGCGCCGACGAAGGCTCCCGAGAGCGATCCGAGTCCTCCGATAACGACGATGATGAACGCATCGATGATGACCTGATCGCCGAGCGCCGGGCTGACTGATTGGAGGGGTGCGGCGAGCGCGCCGCCGAGTCCCGTAAGAAAGCTCCCGAGAAAGAACACCGCGGTGTAGAGTCGGGGAACGTCGACGCCCAGCATGGACGCCATCTCCCGATCCGAGGACGTCCCTCGAACGAGCGATCCGAAGTACGTCCTCGTGATAAATATCCAAAGGCTGATCATGACGACGAACGCGGCGACGATCACGAACAGTCGATAGGCGCTGAAGGTGCTGCCAGCGATCCCCACGCTAAAGGCCAGCGAGGCGGGTGCGTCCATCGAATATGGTTGTGATCCCCAGATGAATCGGACGGCTTCGTGGATGACGAGCACGAACCCGAAGGTGACGATCAGCTGATCGAGTTCGCCATCGAGGCGTTCATAGAGCGGTCTGATGGTTCCGACCTCGATTAGAACGCCGATCACGCCGACCGCGAGTCCACCGACGATGACGGCGAGCCAGAAGTTATCCACTACCTGATTCGTCACGACGAGCGCGACGTACGCCCCGATCATGTAGAACGCCCCGTGTGCGAAGTTGAGCACGCCGAGAACGCCGAAGATCAGACTCAGTCCAACTGCGATAAGAAACAGCCGGCTCCCGAGGCTCAGCCCGATAACGAGATCCGAGACACTGACGAACGCGAGCACGGCGGTCATCTATCTACCATCTCCATCCGAAATCACGCCCCCGACGGCAGGTCCGAGCCCGCGAGCGCGTCGTTCAGTTCCTCGGGGGAGTCGCCGGAGACTTCGACCGAATCGAGGACGTTGCTCTCGTACTCCTCGTCGTAGGTAACGACGCCCCAGATTCCCGGCACCGTCGCCTGATTCGTCTCTTCGTTGAACGTATACTCGCCGACGGGTCCCGAGTGTTCCATCCCGCTAAAGGTCTCGATGAGGGTATCGGCATCCGTGCTTCCGGCCTCTTCGATCGCCTCTTTGTAGAGATAGAGTGCGCGATAGGCCCCTTCGGCGTTGTAGGTCGGGAGCGTGTCGTACTCCTCGACGTAGGTGTCGCGGAACGTGTTGTTCTCCTCGCTATCCGGTACGAATGGATCGTAGCGCGTCGAGGCGTACTGGCCCTCCGGAAGCGGGTCGCCGTCGGCAGGCAGGTCCGTTCCCATGCCGACGCTAAAGAGCGTGTACTCGATCTCGTCGAACCAGCCCGCACTGTCGGCCTGCCCGAGAAACGTGGTCAGATCCGCACCCCACAGCGGCGTGATCACGCCGTCCGGTTCTGCGTCGAGGATCGCGCTGATGTAGGGCGAATAGTCGCTCGTTTCGAGCGCGGGATACTGCTCGGCTGTGAACTCTATGTCCACGCCGAGTCCCTCGGAGAACGCCTGAAAGTAGTCCCACGTCTCGTATCCGAAGGCGTAGTCCGGTCCGACCGTTGCCCACTCGATGGCGTCGAGCTCCGCGGCGACCTGTGCAGCGCCGTACATGTCGTGGACGATGCTGTTGCAGTTGCGAAACACGTAATCGTTTCCGACCGAGTTCTCGTGTTCTCCCTCCGGCGAGGTCAAAAACGGTGTCGCCGCGTGCGTGACCATGAGTGGCATCTGGTTCTGTTCTGCTTGCGGGGCCATCGCCTGTGCCACACCGCTACTGTCGAGACCGAACAGCCCATCGACGCCGTCCTCCTCGATCAGACTCGTCATCTGGCGGATCGCCGTATCGGCGTCGCTTTCGGTGTCCCGAGCGATCACCTCGACCTCTTGGCCGTCGATACCGCCGTTGTCGTTGATCTCTTCGAGCGCCAGTTCGTACCCCCGTTCGGCTTCGTCGCCGTACAGCGAGGCAAAGCCGGAAAAGATGTACATCGCCCCGAGGGTGATCCCCTCACCATCGTCACCACCACCGAGACACCCGGCAAACGCCGTTAGCCCGACCCCACCAGCCCCCGCCTTCAGAAACGTTCGCCGATCGAAATCGGAGTTGGATCGTTTCTCTGTATTACCATCGATACCATATTCCACGGTAGTGTCAATCATTGCCAATCACGTAGAGACCTGTGCGACCATCATATATAACTGCTGTGGAAAAGTGCCAGACGGAGACGGGATGCTACTCGACCAACGACAACAGCTCACACGACAGCACCGCCTCCTCATCCTGATTCGAAACCGTGACCCCGTACCGAATCACTCCGCTCGCAACCGGATGATCACGGGGTTCTTTTTCGATGACTTCGGTCGTGACACCGATCGTATCACCAACGAAGACGGGCGCGACGAAGCGAAGCCGATCGACACCGTAGAAGGCCACGACGTGGGATGGGCGCTTTCGAGCTTGCCATAGCAGCCCCGTCGAAATCGAGAAGACGAGCGCGCCGTGAGCGATCCGCTCGTCGAAACTCGACTCGCTCA
>JADFQH010000064.1:7421-11677 GCA_022561895.1 Methanobacteriota archaeon
GCGTGTCTCGGCGGGGGCGCGTGCCCGTAGCCTGAAACTCGACTCGCTCATTCGCTCGCTATCGGTGTGTAGATGGTTGAAGTCGCCGCTCACACCGGCAAAGTTCACGAGATCCGCTTCGGTGATCGTTCGACCGGCCGTTTCCATCGTCTCGCCGATCTCGATATTTTCGAACCGAGTCATGAGTCTCGAAATAATCGATACGTCGTTCGTCCGACGGCAACCGGTTCGTCGGCGTCCGAACTCGAAACAGAAACGTCGGTGACTCCGGTCGTTTTTCCCGCTCGGAGCACGTCGGCTTGGACGGTGAGATCTCCAGTTGCGGGCCGGAGATACGACACGTCGAGATCCGTGGTCGCGAGCCGAGCGTTCGTCGGGTCTTCGAAGGTGGTTCGGAGGGCAAAGCCGCTCGAAGTATCGATCAGCGTTGCAGCAATTCCCCCATGAATCGACCGTCCGGGACCGGGGTTTCGGAGGTCTTCGGTCTCGGCAACGCTCATCTCGACTCGTCCCTGCTCGATGGTATCGAGGCTCACTCCAAGCCACGAGAGATAGCCGTGCTCGGTGATGAACGCTTCCAACCCATCGGAATCGAGGTCGCTCGCCATCACTCGCCCCGGAACTCCGGTTCGCGGTCCTCGGAAAAGGCGGCGGTCCCTTCGGCAACGTCCTCGGTCCCCAACAGGAGGCCAAAGGCCTGGGACTCCATCTCCAAGCCCGCGTCCATGTCCTGATCGCGGCCCTGATTCATTACTTTCTTGGCTTTTCGCAGCGCGATCGGCGGGCCACAGACGAGATCCGAGACGAACTCCTCACAGACATCGCTGAACTCCTCATCCCCCACGGCGCGGTTGATCAGCCCCCACTCTTCGGCGCGTTCTGCGCTAATGTGCTCTCCTCGAAAGACCAGCTCCTTCGCGCGGGCATCGGAGAGCATTCGGATCGCGCGTTGGGTTCCACCTCCTCCAGGGAGGAGTCCGAGATTGATTTCGGGGAAGCCAAACGCTGACTCGGCAGTTGCGATCCGCAGATCACAGGCGAGTGCGAGTTCGAACCCGCCACCCAGACAGTAGCCGTCGATTTTTGCGAGTGTGGGCCGGGGGAATTCACTGAGAGTTTTGTGAACCGGCGTGACCTCCTTTTCGTGGGGCGAAATTCCCGCAAAGCCAGTAATATCCGCACCGGCACAGAACGCCCGGTCGCCCGCACCCTCGCCGACCTCGACGGCGCCGACGGCGTCGCCCGCATCCACATCGCCGAGGCGCTGAGCTATCGGCGGATCCATTTGGGGCGGTGAGGGCGAGACGAGGCTTCCGCCCACCAATTGTATTCGTCGAACTTAGCGCCACAGTCGCCATGATCTCGGCGTCGGTCGGACCGACTCAGGTACTGATGCATGACTGGCATCGGTATCCTCGCTGTACGACGGCGGCCCAACCTTGGTGCTTGCTTTTTCGTCTGCCTCGGAACGTACCTCGGCCTCTTGCGTAACTGTCGTTCGGTCGGCCCTTTTCGGCGGCGCCTCTTGGAACGGCGTCACATGTTGACCAACTTGGCTGTAGAAATCGGGAACAAGTTTCTCGATTTCGTCGATAAAGACCGAACGCCGCGCGAAACGTCCCCCCAGATCACGAACCATGGTTACGTCGAACGAGTGAGGTGGCCTCGCAACGTCGGCGCGAATGAGCGGGTCCGGACCCCCGGAAGCGCGGAGATCATTCAGACTCGCATGCGTCAATCTCGTTCTGCCCGGCCAATGCGCGATGACAACCACGTTTTCGTCTTCAGTCTTTGATAATTGTCTGAGAAGCCAGTTAATTCTTGCCGGCGAACGTTTGCGATCCGTCGGTGCCCTGAAACTCATCGTACACGCCAATGTTCTCGCTCGAAGATCGGCCACCACCTCCAAGTCCACTGCGCCAACAATCTTCAATGTGCAGGATAACTTCGCTGTCTTCACCAATGTCTCGCAGTCGTCTTTTAGACGCTTCAACGGGTCCTTCCTGTGAGCGCTCGACATTTTTCCCTGAACCTGTTGGCCGAGTTCTCGGCTCATCAGCAAGCAAATATCACGGCGTTCTTGATGCCAGCTCGCGACAGTGTTTTGGATTTCCGGGCTAGTTGGATGGAGTCCAATGTCGGTCTGAAATGCGATTACGACGTCTTTCCATTCCGGATTCATCTGGCTGAAGCCGAGTATTCCAGAGTTGTGGTGCTCCAAATAGCGAGCAACTTCACGTAGGATCCAGCGCTGCTCGTAATTGTCGAATTCATCCTCGTCGAGACTTAGCAGCGCCGTGGTCCTAGCCATCATCCACGACCAATGAAAGAGATCGACCCCTCTGCGATCTCTGGCGCCGAGCTTTAGAGGGTGATGTGATGGGTGGCCGACCAACTCGTTAGATATTGTAATAACAGCGTCAATTCCGTTCATCTTGGCCAGGGCGAGATAGGAGTTAAGCTGATCGGAGTTGAGCTTGTTCTTGTCGACTTTTGCCTCGACAATCGCCGTCCAGACCTTTTTTCCGGCCGTCACAACAATGAGCCCGTCAGGACGCTTGTTCGCCATGCCCTCCGGGGCCTGGATGAAGTTCACTTCGGTATAACAATTCACCCGTGAACTTGAGCCGACGTATTTTCCAATGGTCGGGCCGGACGCTCCATAGCGTCGGTCACGAACTACGCGGCCATTGCTATCGGCGCCGTGTCGTGATCGTCGATCGCCCCGCTGGGGTCCAGGCTCAGATTTCGATTGCCCATGAGGGGATCCCGCGCACCGATCCGGACCGGATCGCCGTCGCGCTGATGAACAGTGTGCTCGGGGGATCCGGGTTTTCATCGAGGCTCACCCAGCGGGTGCGCGCGCGCTCTGGTCTCACCTACTATGTGGGCTCTTCTTTCAGCATGCGCCGCCAACCGGGTCCCTTCGCGGTTTCGACCGCCACCCGGGTCGACCAGGCTCGTCGGGTGGTCGATCTCGTGCTGGCCGAGCTCGAACGCGCGCGGGCCCTGCCGCCGAGCGCGGCGGAGCTCGAGGATGCGCGCGCCCTCATGATCGGTCGCTTCGTCCTGGGACTCGAGACCTCGGCAGCGGTGATGGAGAGCCTCGTGGACCTCGACGTCTACGGGTTGCCAGAGGACTCCCTCGATACCTACCGGGCGCGGATCCGGGCCACCGGCGCGGAGGCCGTGGAGAAGATGGTTCGTGAGCGCCTCCACCCCGGCCGCGCCGCGATCGTGCTGGTGGGGCCGGCGGACCGGCTGGTGCCCCAGTTTCGCGATCTCGGGGCCTTGGTCGTGCTCAAGCCGTAATCTCTTTCTTGCGGGTCCACCCTTGCGCTTCGCGTCCCGGGACTCGGAGTTGACTCCCGACCGATCGGTCGGATAGAGTCAGCCAACCGACCGTTCGGTCGATCCCGGTGGGGAGTTGGGTCGGGCGCGGTCGGGACGGGGAATTCTTTTGGCCAGCGATTCGCTCACCTCACGCGAGAAGATTCTGGACGCAGCCGAGGCCCTGTTTGCCCGGCGGGGCTATGCCGGGGTGGGCCTGCGGGAGGTGGCCGAGTCGGTGGGCCTGGTCAAATCCTCCCTCTTTCATCACTTCCGGAGCAAGGCCCAGCTCTACTGCGAGGTGATCGCCCGGGTGCTGGACCGCATCCGGCTCGGGCTCGCCCCGGTGCTCGACTCCGACGTGGGACCGGTCGAGCGACTCGACCGCGGTGTCGAGGCGCTGATCGACGCTCTCGCAGAGCATCCCCCCACCGCCCGGCTCCTCTTGCGCAGCCTGGTCGAGGAAGACGACTTCGATTCGGCGCCGGAGGCCCTGCGTGTTGAGGAGGCCCTGGGCGAGATCCTCGACGGGATGGGCCGGCTCCTGCGCGAGGGCGTCGAGGCAGGGGTGTTCCGTGAGGTTTCGGTACCGCATATGGTCCAGACCCTGATCGGAGCCACGGTCTACCACTTCGCGTCCGGGGACCTCGGCGAGCGCCTGCTGGGTCGGCCGGTTCTTTGCGCCGAGGAAGTGCGGCGACGCAAGCGAGAGCTTCAGGACCTTCTACACAGCGGGCTCGTGGTGAATTTTCCTCCGCGAGTCCGATCGGAGGCATGAATCGTGGAAAAACTGATGCAGGAGCACCGGAAGCGCTTTGGCGACTTCGAGGCGATCGACTTCGTCGACGAGGCCGAGATTCAGCAGATGCGCCAGAAGATCGACGTGGAGATTCCCATGGAACTGCACTGGACCTGGGAGTACGGGA
>JADFQH010000375.1:0-310 GCA_022561895.1 Methanobacteriota archaeon
CTCGGACGGAGCCGAAGCGCTGGCCGACGAAACGGGCGGTCGGGTGATCGGCCGCGTCGAGCAGGGAGCGGGAATCGAGATCCGTGGACTCTCGCTTTAGAAGACCGACCGGTCCTCGGGCTGTTCGATCTCCTCGTTGATGATGGCGACGAGGTTTGCATATGGGACGAACGCGACGAGCTCGTCGTCTTCGAGATAGAGTTTGACGCCGTGTTCGGTCTCCTCGTAGCGCTCACAGTCCAGTTCCCCATCGGGCAGAATCGCTCGGAACATGACTGAGGGTACGCGCGCCACGCACTTCAACCTACCA
>JADFQH010000375.1:320-2353 GCA_022561895.1 Methanobacteriota archaeon
AACTGAATCGACAACTGTGGACCGCGAGCGCAGGTACTCGCACCTTCTTCGTGAGCGAAGCGAGTGAATCCCGGCGAGTAAAAAGGTCCGTATCAAACGATTCATTAGCAGCGTTTCTCGCGGATTCGTTCGATAATCCGGCCGGTCGAGAGGAGCTCTTCTGCATACGCAGGTTCGCGCGGTGAGACCCGACGAACGACACAGTTGATCCCACGTTCGGCGAGCGCGCGTTCGATAGCCGCTTCGTTATGGTGTTGATCGTGGCCGAGTACGATCACGTCGGGATCGATCTCCTCGATGGGAACGAAAATATCGGATTCGTGGCCCAAAAGCGCGTGATCGACGACATCGAGTGCGGCAACCAGATCCCGGCGCTGGCGACCGTCGAGGATCGGAGCCTGTTTGTGGGTGACGTTCGCGCTGCGGGCGATGATTACGTACAGCTCCTCGCCCATCCGGGCTGCCTCTTCGAGGTAGTGGACGTGCCCCGGATGCAGGATATCAAAGGTGCCTTGAGCCAGCGCCCTCACCATCGTCGTCGGTCCTCCTTTTTGAGTTCGCGGTCGATATCGTCCTGATCGAAGTCGAAAAACCGCTCTTCGGGGAGCGAGACATCGAGCACGTCGAGACTGCGGGACTCACCACGGGAGTCAAAGGCCTTCCATGAGTTTCGCCGGTAGGGCGCACCGATGATGATGTGGACGGATCCGCTTCCAAAAGTGCGGAGATCAGCGTCGCTCGGTTCGAGCACGCCGTTGGGATGTGAGTGAACCGAGCCGATCCCACTCAGATCGTTCGGGATCATGCTCGTTTTGACGGTTGCGCTCGTCGGTCCGGACTCGGTGCCCGGAATCACGAGTATGTCGGTAACGACAGTCCCCTCACGATCCAGCCCGAGCGTGTGTGCGTCCTCGCCACGCAGCATACCCATATACTCGTCCGGGTGGGTTTCTTCGGAAGCAGAGAGAGCGAAATCGAGGGTGTCGGCCGCGATACCGATAATCTCGCTGGATCGAAACAGCGACCGGAACAGTCCCATAGCTCATCTCGCGCCCGGCGGGTACTAACGGTTGCGAAAGCCGTACTGTTGGCTGTCACTCGTTCAAGATAGTTTGTGCCGAGCTGGCTGGCACCGTCGGTCGTTCGGCTCCGTGGTGCTTTCGGTGGTTCGGTACGTACAGCCGACAGTAAACTATCCGTGTGGATTCACCGATGATCATCCGTGGATCTGCACAAGGGCGTACAGTCAACAGTACGAACACGCTTGACAACCGTTAAACGGAACCCTCCCAAAGGAGGCAGCATGACAGCAGAACCCGGACTCGAAGACGCCGTCTACGAGCTGGAGCCAGCGTGTACGGTCTCCGATCTCGATTCCGACCGAGCCTATCTCGCGACCGTAAACGGCGTCGTCGAATACGGCGTCTTCGTCGATCTCTCCGAGGAAATCTCCGGTCTCGTTCACGAATCGGCCCTCGATACTGACTACGCAGTCGGCGATCAACTCGTCGTCACGCTCGATCAGATCCGCGACAACGGCGACATCGCCTTCTCTCCAACGGATATCGATCCCGACTCGGCGAGGATCGAAACCGTTGCCCACAGCTACGAGATCACCCCCACGATTGCACTCGAAACGGGCGAACCAGCGCATCTCGAAGGCGAGGTCGTCCAGATCAAACAGACCGGCGGGCCAACGATCTTCCAGATCCGCGACGGCAACGGCGTCGTCCCGTCGACGGCGTTCGAGGCCGCAGGCGTGCGTGCGTACCCCGATATCGAGGTCGGCGATCTCGTAAGCGTCCGCGGCCTGAACCTTCAGGGCACGGTGGCATCGCTTGGCGAGGGTAACGGAGAGGCGGAGGTAAACGTAGGCAACGTGCGGCTGCTTCTGGAGATGCGCCGGCTGTCCAGAGTCGAGGAGGCACCGGAGACTCCTGCCGCCGGGGTAACTCTGGACCTGGGGCCCGGCCTGTCGAGCATGGAGCTTGACATGCGCGGCATGAGGGTCGAGGAGGCCCTTATCGCGCTGG
>JADFQH010000065.1 GCA_022561895.1 Methanobacteriota archaeon
TGCAAGCGGGGTCCTTCCCCGTCCCGATCGGCCGTATTTCGCCGTCAGAACCCAGTCGCACCGCGTGGGCGGTGCCGCAGTTATTGCACACTGCTGCCGCCTTCTGTTTCTCGTTCTCATCAGCCATCACAACCGTTTCTTGCGTGGTGATGCAAGTTAACTATTGTTCAGAAAATCGAAGTCGACGAGTCCGGTGATCAGTCACTATCACGGCATATCAACTCTCGAATCCGACACCAATCCTCGAATCCATTACCGGTCGAGATGGGGTGTGTATAGCAATCCCTCCGCCGTCTGTAAAAACGAGGGAAAACAGCTTAGTTCTCGCAGTTTCCATATCAATCTCCTAACAATTTCTGTGGAGAACAACTCGATCCTCGCTACTCGTCGGCGACGACGCTTCCGATTCCGTCGATCGGGCGGTCCGGGATGTAATCATCGACTTCGTCAGGAAGGCCCAACTGGTAGTCGTCGCCGTTCTCTCGGACGGTCGTTCGACCGCGGTGGACCGAAACGTCCCCGTTCAGATGGAGACGCACGGCCTCGAGCAAGGCGTCCGCCTCGAGGGGCTGCCCGCGGCGTTTCATCTCTCCGAGGTCGGCGTCGTCGGGAACGTCGAACGCGCGCTGGGTGATTACCGGCCCCTGATCGAGATCGGTCGTGACGTAATGAGAAGTGACGCCCGCAACGCGAACGCCCTCCTCGACGGCCTGGCGGTAGGCCTCCGCGCCGGGGAACGACGGAAGGAGGCTCGGATGGACGTTGATGATCCTGTCCTCGTAGCGAAAGACCACGTTCGGCGAGAGAATGCGCATGTATCGTGCAAGAACGATCAGATCCACCTCGTACTCCTCCAACAGCGAGAGGAGGCGCTCTTCGCTCGCGCTCCCGGATTCGGTGGCGATATCGCAAAACGGGACGCCGTACTGCGCTGCGAGCGGTTCGAGATCCGGATGATTGCCGATCACGACCGAGATCTCCGCGCCGAGTTCGTCGTTTGCCCACGCCTCGAACAGCGCTTCTAACGGATGGCTCTCTTTCGTGACGAGCACGGCGATCCCCTGTGTCTCGCGGTCGGCCGGAAACCGAACCTGTACGTCGACCCCGAGATCCGTTCCGAGGGCAGAAAGCGCCTCGCGCAGTTCGTCTTCCGTGCCGGTCATCTCCGTGGCGTCGACGTGCATCGTCATCCGGAACAGCCCCTCTCGTACGGCTTGATCGAGATCCTCGATGTTGATGTTCCGCTCGAATAGCAACGTGGTAACGCGGGCGATCAGCCCGGTTTTGTCGTCGCCGACGACGGTGATCTCCGTAAGCGGCGGCG
The DNA here is from genome assembly GCA_022561895.1 of Methanobacteriota archaeon. Classification (GTDB taxonomy): domain Archaea; phylum Halobacteriota; class Halobacteria; order Halobacteriales; family Halalkalicoccaceae; genus Halalkalicoccus. The sequence continues at coordinate 1,325 of JADFQH010000065.1, forward strand.
TCATCGTCGCCACCTCGTAGTACAGGTCATCAGATCTCTTTGACTAGTTGAGACAAAAAGCATGTCCGTCCGGCGAATCATGGACGGCGGACGATCCGTATCGTACCCCATGTTCGTGTATCACAACGTGGAGTAGAAAGAGCTTTTGAGCACGACTGCGCCCATTCGAGTATGGCCGCCTACACCGCCATCGTGACGGTTCGCCTGAAACGGGGCGTGCTCGATCCCGAGGCCGAGACGACCAAACGGGCACTGGAACGCCTCGAGTTCGAGCTTCAGGAGCTTCGATCCGCGGATCGCTTCGAGATCGATCTCGACGCCGACTCCGAAGAGGCCGCAGCGCGGCGGGCGACCGAGATGGCAGAGCGCCTGCTTGCGAACCCGACGATCCACGACTACGCAGTGGAGATCCGGGAGCGATGATCGCGATCGTTCGCTTCGGCGGGTCGAACTGCGACCGGGATACGAAACGCGCACTCGATGAACTGGGGATCGAAAACGAGATCGTCTGGCACGCCGAGGGACTGCCCCAAGACACGACCGGAATCATCCTTCCCGGCGGCTTCTCGTATGGTGATTACCTCCGGGCGGGCGCGATGGCCGCCCGCTCGCCGATCGTCGAAGACGTACGAAACGCCGCAGACGAAGGCGTGCCCGTTCTCGGGGTCTGTAACGGCGCACAGATCGGCTGTGAGGCAGGACTAACGCCGGGAGCCTTCACGACGAACGCGAGCGCGCGCTTTCAGTGCGAGCACGTTCATCTCAGGGTCGAAAACGCCGAGACGCCGTGGACGGCGGCGTACGAGGAGGGCGAGGTGATTTCGCTGCCGATCGCCCACGGCGAAGGGCGGTTCGAGATCGATTCGGAAGGATTAGACCGATTGGATGCGGAGGGACGAGTGCTGTTTCGGTACTGCGACGAGGACGGTCGGGTGACCGAGGCGGCGAACCACAACGGTTCGGCAGGGAACGTTGCGGGAGTGGGCGGCGAGCGTCCATCGGTCGCGGTGCTCATGCCCCATCCCGAGCGCGCCGTTCTCGCGGATATCGGCGGGATCGATGGTCGTGGAATCCTTGCCGGGTTCGCCTAACGGCGAATGTCCACGGGGGTGTCGCTTGCGATCCACTGGGCGGGGTCGTCCGTGTTCCGAATGATGAACCAGCCGTCCGCGTGGACGACCGCTTCGTCTGTCTCGTGTGCCATAGGTCGCCGTCGTCGCCGACGTGAGTAGAGATAGCTCTCGAAGGTACTTCGTTAATTACCGCCGTATTTTTCTTAGCAGAGGGTTAACTCAGCGTGCAAGCGGCATGTTGTAGCTCGTTTCCCGAGTCAGGACTGTCTCCCACGTCGCGTTGCACTCACAGGAGACCTGCGCAAACACTGAAGAATCCTGTCGAAGACTGAAGTCCTTGATCGCACGCTGGACGCGGTCGTCACACTCTCCGCAGTTGTGCGGGCCCCGATCCGAGCCGTGACCCACGGGATCGGAGACGACGATCGCATCGGCGTCGGCGGTCGATTCGAGGATCTCCGCGACGGACCAGAGCCACGGCGGACGATAGCCACCCCGAAAGTAGAGTTCGTCGACCATGGTGTATCGCTGGACGTTCGTCGGGTTCATCGAAACGGTGTGGGCGTACTCTGCACACCGCCGGATCGACCGCTTCATATCCTCGACGGCTTCGCTTTCGGAAAGAAACGGCGGTTTGCAGAGAAGATAGGCTTTGATTCCCGCACCCGCTTTCTCGGCGGCCTCGCTCGCATCGATGAAGTCGGAAAACTCGAAATACTTGTTCACACAGTCGCGGCGCACCCGATCGGTTGCGGTCTCTAATCCGACTGCCACGTCGGTTTCGAGGCCCTGTTCAGTGAAATCCGTTACTCGCTCGTGTTCGACGAAATCCGGCAGGCTTTCCACCACTATTCGCTCGCGGTCCGCGAACGTCTCTGCGATCGCCTTTCGCGAACGCGCGCCCACTTCGCGCTCGTCGAGAAAGCTCCCGGAGGTGTAGATTTTCACGAGCGGACTCGGTTCGTCGGCCTCTTCACGCTCGTGAGAAAGACAGACGTCGATCTGATCCATCAGCGCCTCGTGAGAAACCGATCCGCCTTCGACCGATTCGGCGACGTAGCCACACATCGTACAGCCGCCCGCCCGCGCCCAGCGACAGCCCCCTGTATTGAGGATGATGGTCAGGCTTTGGCGGATTCCATCAGGGGTGTTGTCCTCGTCGATCCACACCCGTGTGGGTTCGTGGGGATCGTAGGTGCGATCCTTCTTCGCGCGGATCTCGCGCATCACCTGATTGTGCGCGTCCATCCCGCGGCCCTGTTCGTAGACCTCGGGGCTTGGCTTACTCATTGAAGGGGATAGCTACCCGCTGCCTAAAGCGGCTTCGTCTCTATCCCTGTACCATCCCACACTCATTGCAGGTCAGTTCGAGTCCCCCGGATACGAGTGCAACACTTTGGGAGGTTTCCGTTTCACAATCGGGACAGTAGACGATCGCCTCGATCGCGTCCCAGTCGTGCTGTGTGCCCGGTCCCGCGATCGCCATCGCGACGACCCGCTCTTCGCCTTCGTTGGTTCCCATCTGGAAGACGTCGCCCGGTTCGAAATGGATACACTCGCCCGCCCGGACCTCGACCGTCGTCGAACTCCCAGCGGGGTCCTCGCGCACCTCGAACGTCGCGGTTCCCTCGATAACGTAGAACAGCTCCTCTTGGTCGTGATGAGTGTGCAACCCGCCCGAAAACGACTCGCCGGGGTCGAGTTCGTAGTAGACGCTCGCGAAATGTTCGAGTCCGAATCTCGAAACAAGGGATTTGCGGACCGTGTTGACTCCCATCGGATGGGGTTCGTTCTCGATGCTGGCGAGTGCGTAGTGCTGCATGCCCGGTCGAGGAGTCGGCTCGTACTAAGCGTTCGCCCCGGAAACCACGGGTCGAAAAGCGCTGTCGAGCTACTCCGGTTCTTCGTCCTGCACTTCGACAATCACGGCCTGTTCGACGAACTCCTGTCCGCCACCCAGTCGGATCTGGATGGTCTTGCCGGGAAGCTCAGGATCGTCCTCCTCGTTCGAATCCTGTGGAACCGAAACGGCGGTCACGCCATCGATCGAGAGGCTCCGGCGTTCGATCGGGTGGTCCTCGTGCTCGACGGTCTCCCACGTCTCGACATCCAGATCGCTGATGTTCTCGCCGAAGTACTCCTCGGAGTCCTTATCCACGGCGTCCTCGGTCTGGGACTCGCCCGCCGTCCGGTTGTCATCGAAATCAACTTCTTCGCGCTTGTACTGGTGGAGATGTACGAGCATACCACTTCATTCGCCCCTCTGAAAGATAAAGGTTGACACGGCTTCTGCCACCACTCTCACCGGTAGTAGTGCGGTGTGAGCACTGTGATCTAATGATAGGGCCACTCATACCAAAGGTTATACTGACTGCGGGTGAAGAGGGAGAACGCATGACTGACGAACTACAGGAGTATCTGATCCTCCGCGAACTGGACGATCCAATCACCGAAGAACAGCTCGATGGGGCCGCAGAAACCTCGGGCGAGACCTTAGAGGAGCTACGCGGCGAGGGCGTCGGGATCGAGTGGGTCGAATCCGAGGTTCTGACCAACGACGATGGGGAGGTAACGGGAACGTTCTGTCAGTACCGCGCGGAAAGCGAGGACGCCGTCAGGGAACACGCAGAGCGGGCCGGACTTCCGGCGACGAAGATCTCCCGACGGGGCAGCCCGCTTGAGGGCGAGTAAGGACGTATAGAAAAAGAACGCAGTCGTTTTATCGGTGTGCGGGAAAGACGTGGTATCAATGCGCATTCGAGAGTTCTGGGCGCTCGACGACGAGGACCGGGAGCTGATCGCCCGGTTAGCGCCGGGGGCGGGTGAGGACGCCGCTCGCGTGCTTGCGTATCTCCTCTTGCGATCGGAAATCACGGACGATCCCGCAACCGAGCTGGCGCTTCGGATCGGGACCGGGTTGAACCGAAGCGCGATCGGGCAGGCCGTCGACCGACTCGAATCGGCCGGCGTTGTCGAGCGGACGACGGTACAGAGCAGTACGAGGGGGCGTCCGCCCTCGGCGTGGCGCACGACGGCGGAGATCGAATCGGTCGTGCAACGTCTCTATCGACAGCACGCAGCAACGCTCATAGAGCGCGCCCGTCCCGACACCGAGCGCGGGTCGGAGACGACGGCTCCCACAGAGGACGAACTCACGCTCGGGCTGAACTGGCGACCGAACGGGCTACATCTACCGTTCTATACGGCGGGTCTGACAAACCAGTACGAGACGTTCGGTCTCGATGTTGGGATCGAACACTACGATGGATCACACCCGGCGCTTGAGGCAGTGAGTTCGGGCGCGGTGGATGTCGGGGTGGTCGGTGCGGCGACGGTGCTTCGGGCGCGGGCCGATGGCGAACCGATCGTTCCGATTGCGGTCGTCTATCAGCGAGCGATGGCGGTGCTCTATACGGTCAGAGAACGGTTCGGCGAGCCCCTTACCGGTGTTGCACAGCTCCGCGGGCGGCGGATCGGCATGCCCGCACGATCCGAAACACGAGTTCTCGGCCGGCTGTTTCTGAATCAGGTCGCACTCGACGAGGCCGTCGAGATCATCGATACGGCCGGCGAGGAGCAGGACGCCCTTCTCTCGGGCGATGTGGATGTCGTTACGGGGTCGTTCTCCGATCCTCGCCAGCTAGAACGACAGGGAATGACCGTCGACACGCTCATCGTCGCCGACCATTTCCCGATCTACGGGCCGACGCTCGTCGTCCACGAGGAGACACTCGCCTCGGAAACCCCTCGTCTCGAACGGTTTCTCGCGGGGACGATCGCGGGGTGGGCCGAGACATGCCACGATCCGACGCCCGCCGCCACGCACGTCGCGGAGCTCTCGGATAGCTCGCCAGGACGGGTGGCCCGAACGTTCGAGGACGCGCTCGGTTCGTTCGGCACGAGTGAAGCGGTGACCGAAAACGGCTGGGGCTGGCAGCGCGAGACGACGTGGGACCGACTCCGTGGGGCGCTTACACAGGGAACGCTGCTTTCGGAGTCCGAGACCGCATGATCGAAGTGGATGGCGTGACGGTCGCCTTCGAGGACGTGATCGCGGTCTCGGATGTCGATCTCCGTATCGAGACCGGCGAGTTCGTTACCATCGTTGGTCCCTCCGGCTGCGGGAAGACCACCCTGCTCCGGGCGATCGGTGGCTTAGAGGAGCCAACGGCGGGCGACGTCCGGATCGACGGCGAGTCTCCCGCGGCTGCACAGTCGACCGGCCGGTTGGGCTTCGTCTTTCAGAGCCACACCCTGTTGCCATGGAAGAGTGCCACGGAGAACGTCACGTTTCTCCGCGAGATGGCGAACAAGGAACCACGGCGTGAACAGGCACGGGCGCTGCTCAAAACGGTAGGGTTAGGAGGGTTCGAGGACACTCGACCGAGCGAGCTTTCGGGCGGGATGAACCAACGAGTGTCGATCGCACGGGCGATCCATCTCGGGGCTGACGTGCTTCTGATGGACGAACCCTTCGGCGAACTCGACGAGATCACGCGGGACGAACTCGGCGTTTCGCTTCGAGAGATTTGGCGCAGGGAGCGCAAAACGGTCGTTTTCGTCACCCACAGCGTTCCAGAAGCCGTTTTTCTCGCAGATCGTTGTCTCGTCATGCGCGGGGAGCCCGGACAGATAGAGCGAGTTTTCGAGATCGACCTGCCCGCTCCCCGCGACGAGACCGTCCTCGAATCGCGGGCGTTCCACGAGCAGGTCGCCGCCGTCCGGCGGACCCTCCACGAGAGTTATACCGTCGGCCGTACCGGTTGACAGTGTATGCGCGAGGCAAGCGGTTCACCGGGCCGGGCTCTCCACGTTCGGGACCGGGAACTGCGCTACCCACTGGGAGCGCTGTTTGGAGCCATTGTCGTCTGGTGGTTAGCCACGCTAGCGCTCGATATCCCGCCGTTTCTCATGCCCCCACCGGATGCGGTCTTCTCCCAACTGCTCGCCAACCCCGTACTCTACGCGCGAAACGCGCTCTTTACGCTCGAAAAAGTCGCCTACGGGGGTTCCGTGGGTATCGCGGGCGGGTTCTGTCTCGCGCTGGGCATCGCGTACCTGCCGTGGTTTCGGCGGGCGGTCTATCCCTACCTGGTGACTGCGCGCGTCCTCCCGAAGATCGCCATCGCGCCCCTGTTTCTGATCTATCTCGGGACGGGAATGGGTACAGCAGTCGTCTTCGTCGCGCTGATTGCCTTCTTCCCGATCGTCCTCAGTACGGCCGCCGGTCTCCAGAAGGCCCCTCGAGAGTATCACGATCTCCTCGATTCGGTGGATGCGGGATCGCTCCGAAAAGTCGTTTACGTCGATCTGCCCTGTGCGCTTCCCGATATTTTCGCCGGACTCAAACAGTCGGTGACGCTCGCGGTCGTCGGCGCGATTCAGTTCGCGGTACCCGATCTCCTCACCCGACTGTTCATCCCCGACATCAGCCCCGAAGGCTTTGCGCTCACCGTCGAGTATCTCGTGATTCTTTCCTATGGGTACTGGGCGATCGGCGTGACCTATCTCTTCCTTGCAGGCTTCAACGCCGCCCGACGGACCCGCACGAGCATGGTTGCGTCGTTGCTTCAGTACTGGGCGGTGCGCCTGCCGATCGCTGCGGGCGGGGCGCTCGTCTTCGGATTCGGCGTGAGCGCCGTCTTCTGGGCGGTCACGATCTCGAACATCGTCGCTGCCGTTGGACTCGGACTCTACTACCGGTACGAGACCCAAAGCGGAATGTTGAAGCGGGCGACCGAAGCGACCGCCGCCGACTAGAAACGCCTTTCATTGCCCGACTCTCCTACCAGATAGATGCAGGTCGCAGAGGCGCTGCCCGAGTTCGCTGACGCCTTCCCATTCGAGTCGTTCAACACGATGCAGCGCGAGGCGCTCCCGGCGCTGATCGAGAGCGAGGCAAACGTCGTTGCGAGCGCACCCACCGCCTGCGGGAAGACCGCACTCGCCGAACTCGCCATCTGTCGCACCCTTCAAGAAGACGGGACCGCCCTCTTCATCGCCCCAATGCGTGCGCTCACGAACGAAAAAGAAGGTGAGTGGGAACGTTTTGAGAACCTCGGCTACTCGGTCTACGTCGTCACCGGCGAGCGCGATCTCAATCCTCGGAGGGCGCGCCGGGCCGACATCCTCGTGATGACGCCCGAGAAGGCCGATTCTGCGACCCGAAAACACGATTCTCGGCGATATAATTTCATCAGCGCAATCGACTGCTGTGTGATCGACGAGGTTCACCTACTCGATTCCGACAGACGAGGCTCCGTTCTCGAAGTGACGATCTCCCGACTCCGGCGGCTCTGTAATCCCCGGATCGTCGCACTCTCGGCAACGATGCCCAACATCGAGGACGTTGCTGACTGGCTCGACGCGGGTCCCGAAACCACGTTTGCCTTCGACGACGAGTACCGTCCCGTTGATCTCCATGCCGACGTGAAAACGTACTCACACGGCGAGAATTCGTTTGCCGATAAGTACCGTAGATTGTACCGTGCGCTTGACCTTGCCGAGCCACACATCCGCGAAAGCGGCCAGTCGCTCGTCTTCGTCGCCTCCCGACAGGACACGGTGCAAGCAGCCAAAAAAGCGCGCGACGAACTCACGGAGCGTGACATCCCTGTCGGCGCGCGCGGCGATTACGATTTTCACACCGAGACCCAGCGCTTAGAAAACAACACGCTGCGCCAGTCTGCCCTCGACGGCGTGGGTTTCCACCACGCCGGACTCTCGAAGAACGACCGGGACCTGATCGAGCGGTGGTTCAAGGAGGGCAAGATCCAACTGCTGTTTTCGACTTCTACCTTAGCTTGGGGCGTCAACCTCCCCGCGCGCTGTGTCGTCATCCGCGACACCAAATATCACGATCCCTTGGAGGGAGAAGTGGATATGAGTCCGCTCGACGTGCTTCAGATGCTCGGCAGAGCGGGGCGGCCGGGCTACGATGATGTCGGGTATGGCTGGGTAATCTGCGATCGCTCCGAGGCCGATCGCTACCGCCAGCTTTTGCGTGAGGGAAAGGAGATCGAGTCCAGATTGGCCGAGGACCTCGACGCTCACTTGAACGCCGAGATCGCGATGGGCACTATAGAAAGTCTCGAAGATGTGATGGCGTGGCTCGAAACCACGTTTTACTACGTGCGTGCGCGAAGCCAGCCCGCAGAATACGAGTTCGAAACCCTTCGCGAGCGCGTACGCGAGAAACTGGATTCGCTCGTCGAACGAGGCTTCATCGAGGTGGGCGAGGATCTCTCGGTCGAGACTAGCTCGCTAGGAGTGCTCGCCTCGAAATACTATCTCAGACTTGAGACCGCCGCACGATTCTACAACCTGGCAACCCGCGAGGAGATCACCGACGAGGCGATCCTCGAAACGATCTCACAAGCAAGCGAGTTCGATAGCGTCAGCGCGCGTCAATCGGAGCGCGAGGCGATCAACGCGGCGCTCGGGAACCGTGGAAACACGCTCGAGGCGGGCGAGCGAAAGGTGCTCTCCATTCTCCGAGGGGCGATGACCGGAACCACTCCCTCGGAACTCTCGGGCGATGCGTGGGTAATCCGCCAGAACGCCCTCAGACTTCTTGCGGCCTTACAGGCGTTCTGTGATCGATTCGCCGATCTTCGCGCCACGAATCGCATTAGCCGGATCGAGGGCCGCGTCGAGTACGGCGTGAGCGACGACGCGGTCGGACTCACGGCGATCTCCGGAATCGGGCCCGGCCGGGCGAGCAAGCTCGCTTCCAAAGATCTGACCTCGCCGGGCGACGTGCGCGATGTGGGCGTCGAGGGGCTCGTGACCGCCGGTCTCACCGAGAGCGTCGCCGAGCGAGTGATCGAAAACGCGGGCGGGCTACCCGCCGTCTCCGTCGATTGGGGCGCGTTCCCCGAGGAGATCGCCCTCGGCGAAAACGAGATCTGTGAGGTCGAGATCGAATCGACTGCGGGCGGGGCGAACGCCGCGGTTCGCATCACCGTCAATGATGTGGAGATGACCGAAAGTGAGACGTTCCTCGGTTCGATGACAGTGCCGGTGGGCGTCTTTGGCGGAAATGCAGAAGAACTCACCTACACCGTCGAAGTGGTTTTTCCCGATCTCCCGCTCCAACCAGTCGTCGAGAGCCGGTCAGTTCGCGTCGTGTAGGGCGAGCAGTCGCTCGTGGAGGTTCTCGGGAGTTGAAACGTTCTCGTCCGCGGCCGAGTGGTCGTGATCGTCGTTGGTCGGCGTCTCGTAGGCGATGGTGTAGGCACCCGCCGCGGCGGCAGATTCGACGCCGTGTGCCGAGTCTTCGACGACGATACAGTCCTCAGGTGTAACGCCCAACTCCTCGGCGGCGTATTCGTAGATCGCTGGTTCTGGCTTGCCGGGACCGTCGATGTGGTCGGCGCTCACGATTGCGTCGAATTCTTCTAACTCGAATCGCTCGGTGACGACTTCGATCCAGTCGGGCGGCGAGGAGGAGACGATCGCGGTCCGGACGCCGCGCTCGGCGAGATCGGCGAGCAGGTCCCGAAAGCCGGGCATGAGTTCGGCGCGCTCGGTGTAGATCTCGTGGGCGATCTCCTCGAAGCGAGAGATGTACTCCGAACGCTCGACCCGGGTGGTGTAGTTCGAATCGAGGAATACGTAGATCTCCTCGTAGTTCATGCCGGTGATCTCCGAAACCGGAACGTCCTCCTCGACGACCGCCGGCAGCAACTCTTCGCGCTCGCGTTCGACCCAGTAGTCCTCCGAATCGACGATCACGCCGTCCATATCGAACAACACGACTTCCATACTCGCTGTGCTCGCTCGTGCGGAATAGTCCTGCCGACCTCCCACAGAGCGAACGTTCATATACGGAGAGCGGGCCAGACGGCCCAATGCCAGAACCCGAGGTCCTTCACGTGCTCGCCGGGGACTGTCTCGTCTACACAGACGAGACGACCCACCGCGGCGAGGTGGTCGTCCTTCTCAAACCCGACAACACCGTGCTGGTCCACGATACTGATGGGTATCAGCCGGTCGCGTGGCTCACCCGTGCAGACTCGGTTGCCACAACCCGGAACGGCGGCTTTTCCGTTACCGCTATCGCGGGCGACCGGACCCTGCGAGTCGAATCCCGGAGCGCCTACGGCTTCGGCGAGTACCGGCTCATCGATGTCGGTCTCTCCAAGCGTCGTGATTGGAGTCACAAGTGTTGGTTCTCCGTCGCCACACATCTCAAGTT
>JADFQH010000066.1 GCA_022561895.1 Methanobacteriota archaeon
CGTCCGGATCCCAGGCGTTGTAGACGTGCTTTAGCACGGTCTGCATCTCCGGCGACTCGGCCTTCATACAGTCGCGGTTAAGGTCCAGCCCCGCGTCGTTCGTGCGCACGCCGACGATCCCAGGCCCGGTCTGGCTGCGGCGGTTCACCATCCCGTCGCCCCACCGCTCGGGTCGGACGTAGATCCTGATGAGTTCTGCAACACGCTCGTCGCCCGGCTGAGGGCCGGTGTGGGCGAACCCAATAACCAGTCCATCTTCAGCCACTCGAACGACGTGTCCGGGCTGGTCGATCACCGCTCGGAGATCATCGATTGCGTACCACTTGGCGATGGTTTTCTCCACTGTTTCCTCGCCAATCAGGTCGTCGTAGGCGGCGTGCCACGACGCCAGTGCAACCTCGCGGATCGCTTTCGCGTCCGCGGGCGTTGCGGGTCGAATCCCGACCATGCTCCCTGATTTCGCCCGCCACATATAACTGCGGGCGTTCACACAGGTTTATTCGGGTTGCCGTCATAGCCGTGCGCGGATGAAGGCGCTCCACGCTCGCTACCCGTTTCTCGCCGCCTCCCGCGAGGCAGTCGAACAGGCGGATGTCGATCTCGCCGGTCTGATCCGCGAGGAGGCGGTCGTCGCGCGGGCAGCGGAGCGCGTGACGGGCGCGCTTTCTGCGGGCGAGATCGGCGATCCACACAGGAGCACGCGCGTCGAACTCCTCTCGTATCCCGTTTCTCGTGTGCTTGTCTCGTTGGTCGACGAGCGGATCTGCACCCGGCGGTACGCCCGCGCGGAGGCAGAACGTGCAACCGCTCAGTTCCGCGACGCTCGAGAGGCAGGTTTACAACTCAAAAGCGCACAACGCGAACAACTCTCGCTCGGTGATCTCCTCGCGGAATTCGACCTTGCGAATGTGATCCGCAAAGGGTCGAACGAGGAGGGATACCGCGTCGCCGTCGGGACGTATCTCACGCTCATTTCGAATCTCTGGGGCGACGAGTGGCGGCTGGTCAACCGCATCCTCGCCGATGGCGAGGTGTTCATCGCGAGCGAGGAGCTGTATACGCTTCTCGAGGAGGCGATTTCCCAGCGGGTAGCTCGCGGTCTGCCCCTCGCCGTACCCGAAGAGCTCGCAGAACCGTTACAGGAGCGAGTCGAGGAGATTCGCGAGGTACTTTCGGATCTCGACCTCTCCAGAGAGATCGACACCGTCGTGCCCGACCGGTTCCCGCCGTGTATGAAGGCCTTGCTGGACTCGATCCAGAAGGGCGAACACCTCGGGCATCACTCCCGATTCGCGATCACCGCGTTTCTCGCGAGCATCGGGATGAGTACCGACGAGATCATCGACCTGTATATGGTGAACTCGAGCTTCGGCGAGGAGATGACGCGCTATCAGACCGACCATATTCGCGGCGAGACAAGTCCAACAGAATACACCCCACCGAGCTGTGCGACCATGCAGTCCTACGGCGACTGTGTGAACAAAGACGACATCTGTGAGGACGTGATCAACGAATCACATCCCCTGAACTACTACGAACACCGGTTGGACCAGGCCGACGAGGAGGAGTTAGTCGATTGGCGCGAGGAAGGCGGGGACGAAGAAGGCGAGACGGCTACTCCTGATTGAGGTAGTACGCAAGCCCGATGCCGACGAGGGACATCCCGATCACGAAGGCGACGATCGCACCCACGAGGGCGATGCCGCCGTCGGCCGAGAGACCGCCCTGATTGTAGGTGTCGCCGATCCCGACCAGCACCGCGACGAACAGCCCCACCGCACCCACGGAGACGATGATTTCGACGATCGTCTCCCACTCGATATCCATAGCGTGAGATTTCCCGCCCCGAACTAAAAGCACTTCGAAGCCATTCCTAACCTTCCATTTCAAGTGGAAGACTTACCTTCTTCGGGCACCTACCTACTCTCGTAGCGATTCGGGAGTTCCAGTGGAACTCCCGGTGATTCCATGACGCAAGCAAGAAACACACCAGCGTCACTGCCAGTTAGCGAGAACGAACTTGATCGACGTTCGATCCGCGCACGAACCGAACAAATGATCGTTAGCGCGCTCGGTGACGCCATCTACGAAGTCGAAACCGATCACGAAACCAGCTACCTCATCGATCTCCGCTCCCGAAGATGTAGCTGTCCCGATCACACCTTTCGGAGCGTTCGCTGTAAACACCTCCGACGGGTCGCGATCGAGATCACCGAAGGACGGCTCGCACCGCCGGGCTACCTTCCCGTCGAGTGTGCGATCTGCGGCGAGGGGTCGTTTGTACCCGAAGAAAACACGGACCGCCCCCACTACTGTCCGGCCCACACCCTTTCGCCGGGTGCGTTCGTCCGCGACCGCGAGACGGGCGATCACCTGCTCGTGGTGGCCGTCTCCGAACGGCAGGCCGACCAGATGAGGATCGGGCAGTCGGCCTACTCGGTCGCGACCTACCCGAACAACCGCGAGTACGACCCCGCAGATCGCGTCGTCGGCGCGGTCTATCCCCAGTCAATCTCGATGACCGATTCGGGGCCCGAACCCGACTCCCTCAGGGTCTACTCGTTCCCGCAGGCGCGTTTAGAGCAGATATAATAGTTAAGATCATAATATTTGGGTACTGAATATCTCTATCATATTTATATATCTGCATTTGGATCTACTTTTATGGAAAGGGAACCTTTTCCGGATCTTTCGATTGAGTATGTGTCCGGACTTCTCGACGGCTGTGGTCGATTCACGGTTAGTATTGCACAGACAGATGAAAGCGTCATAGGTTACCGAATGGAACCGGTTGTTATACTCTCCAAGTCGGATTCTCACGGCTTCATTAGACGTGTCTCTCGGTTCATGGAAGAACACGGCGTGCGTACCATCTACTCAGATAACAATACGACGTCAATACATGTTCAACAGAACGAGAGCATTTTACGGTTGATTGACCTTACATCCCCATATCTCGTTGCAACACTTGAAGCAGCAATTATCATGGAAGAGGAGATTATTCCAGCATACAGATCCGGAGTCAATACGTCGATGGAACGGTTTTACGACCTAATGGAGATAGTGGATTATTTGAGTGAGCTACAAGGCTCTCGGCGTGAGCGGAAATATACCCAAGCGTATTTCACTGAACTATGGACAGACGATCTCGCCTTCGATGACAATGGATGACGAAATTCATCTCGATTACGTCGCTGGTGTGTTAGATGGATGTGGAACGATTACGATCAAGATCAACAAAACCGAAGGAAGCCCAACCGGATATCACATACAACCGATTGCGGAGATACGGCGACGGGGTGAGAAATCCATATTTGGTTTGTTAGATGAGTTTTGTGATTTGAATAATATTTCCTCTGAAGTATACGCCAATGATGATGAAGTCGTCTGGTACGTCCACGGTATTACATCGGTCCGGTCCCTTCTCCTCACTCTTGATGGCCATTTCCAACGGTTAGCTCCGGACTGCGAACTCCTTCTCGGAGATCTCTTACCCCGACTGGAAGCCGACGAACACGAATCGAAAGCGGGCTTTCTCAGTGTTGTTTTCCGATCCGAGTTTCTATCACATAGACAACAATATTCACACAACTTACATTATGATTACGAGTACTTCGATAATGCTTGGAATGTGAACACCAATAACGAAAGCCACATAGATAATTCAATGGAAGATACAACACAGAAAAGTGAGTACTCCATAGACGTTCTCACGCTATACGCTACAGAGACGGCGGTAGCAAACGAGAGTACAGACTGTGGCACTATCGAAGAGTTGGTTGATGAGTCAGTTCGCGCCCTTCTCAAGGAAATGATTGACGAACCGGACGGTGAGTTTCCACCTTCTATCGGAGCAGAGACCGCTAGCCTTTCGGTGCAGATCGATCCGCAGCTCGTACGACTAATCGATGCAACAGCCAATTCGAGCGACGGAACCGATTTGAGTGAGTATCACGCATCGTTCATCGAAGCCGCGCTTATATCGGCTCTCGATCTGAATGACGGCCGGACGACTGAGGTAACGATTCCCCTTCCTTCGGGGTTGTTGCGACTCATAGAAGAACAACCAGAGTCCTCCGTCGAGTCGTATCTGCAGCGAGCAGCGAAACAAGCCCTTCGATCCGACCACAATAACTCGTAATTCCATCATCAAATGGTATGGTCCCGCTTATATTCCCGCCTAATCGAACATCCCCACGGCTTCCTCGACGGAAAGCGTTCCCTGCTCGACCGCATTAAGCACCCGTTCGATATCAGCGTCACCGCTCGACCCGAGGAGATCCTCGATCGTCTCGCCCGTTTCGAGCGCCATCTCCTTTTTCACGCGGTAGTTGCCGCCGTCGGTTCTGTGGACCTCGCCGGGATGGAAGAAGTACCAGTCCTCGCGGTCGAAGCGCACCCCGATCTTCGGGCGAGCGCCGAAGTTCCGCGCGAAGTAGATCAGCGCCTCTACCTCCTCGCCCGAGAGATAGATCGGTTTTTTTGCACTTGATTTCGCCTCGATCGCGTAGAAAACTTCACTATTGCCCGCGAGTACGTCGGGCAGTTCGCGCTGGGTCGCCCCACCACTGGCCGGTGCTCGCATCACCGCGAAACCCGCCTCGTCGAGCCGGTTGACGAGCTCGCGTTCGCGGCGATCGCCCTTCCTGTTTGCCATCTACGTTCCGTGTTCCCAGCTACCCATGTACTCGGTCTGCGTTTCCGAAAGCGAGTCGAACTCGACTCCCTCCGCCGCGAGCTTGATCCGTGCGATCTCCTCGTCCAGCGCGTCGGGCACGTCGTGGACGCCGGCGTCGTACGTCTCGCCGTTTGTAACCAGCTCGCGGACACACGCCGCTTGGATGCCGAACGATTGGTCCATCACCTCGACGGGATGGCCGAGCGCGATCGGCGCGGCGAGGTTTACTAATCGGCCTTCGGCGATCACGTTCAGCCGGCGGCCGTCCGCCATCTCGTAAGCCTCGACGCCGTCTCGGGCTTCGTAGCGATCGACCGCCAGCTCCGAGAGGGTCTCCAAGTCGATCTCGATGTCGAAGTGGCCCGCGTTCGCGAGCAACACGCCGTCCCCCATTCTCTCGAAATGCTCGCGAACGATTACATCCCGGTTTCCCGTCGTGGTAAGAAAGACGTTGCCGACCGCGGCAGCCTCCGCCATCGGCATCACGTCGTAGCCTTCCATGTGGGCTTCGAGCGCCCGACGGGGTTCGACCTCGGTGACGACCACGTTCGCATTCTGGCCCGCCGCTTTTTTGGCGACGCCCTTTCCGCAGTAGCCGTAGCCTGCGACGACGACCGTCTTGCCGGCCCACGAGAGGTTCGTCGTCATGGCGATGCTCGCGAGCGAGCTTTCGCCCGTGCCATGAACGTTGTCGAACAGCCGCTTCATCGGCGTGTCGTTGACCGCGAAAACGGGATAGCGAAGCGCGCCGTCCGCGTCCATCGCACGAAGCCGGTGGACCCCTGTCGTCGTCTCCTCACAGCCCCCAAGAATCGAGTCGATGAGCTCGGGGTGATCGTCGTGGATCGCCGCGACCATATCCATTCCGTCGTCCACGGTAATCGTCGGCTCGTGGGCGATGACCGATTCGATGGCGGCGTAATACTCCTCGTCGTCGACGCCGCGAACAGCATAAGAGGTGATGTTTTCGTGACTGTCGAGCGCCGCGCTCACGTCGTCGTGCGTCGAAAGCGGATTACAACCCGTAATCGCGACCTCCGCGCCGCCGTCTGCGAGCACTTCGACCAAATTTGCGGTCTTGGCCTCGACGTGCATCGCCATCCCGATGCGCTGGCCTGAAAGGGGTTTCTTGCTCTCGAACTCCTCGCGGAGATGCGAAAGGATCGGCATATGCTGGAACGCCCAATCCATTTTGCGTCGCCCTTCCGTGTGGGCTTTCTCGGGATCATCGAGATGCTCGCTGATCGGGGGGTACGCGGTCTGACTCATGCTCAGAGATGGGAAACGCGCGCTCAAAACCCTACCGAAGGTCGCGCCTCCGGCCGGAGTGGTCATCCTCAGGGCCCAAATCTTTCCGTCCGGCGTACGAGAATCCGCTATGAGCTACAACAGTTCCGGCTATCGCACCACTCTCGGCTGGTCGCTGCTCTCTTCGGGGATCGTCACGATGATTCTGAAGGTGATGCCCTTCGACTCGCTGTGGTGGGGCCTGCTGTTGATCGCGGCGGGAGTCGCCGTGATGATGTATCGTTAGCCTGCGCGTTCGACCAGTTCCATCGCCCGGCGTTCGGCCGTCTCGCACACTGCCTTCTCCTCAAGCGTCAGCACCTCCCGATCGCGCATGAGTACCTCGCCATCGCAGACCGTGTGACGCACGTCGGAGCCACGAACCGCGTAGGCGAGATGGCTCACGGGATCGTGTGCGGGCGTGAGGTGCGGTTTTTTGAAATCCACGACGGCCAGGTCGGCGTTCGCGCCTTGTTCGATCCTTCCCGAATCAATTCCGATCGCCTCTGCGCTTCCCGCAGTCGCCATCTTTACCACCCGGTCGGCGGGGACAGCGGCCGCCGAATCGGCCGCGAGCTTGCCGATCATGGCCGCATCACGCAGTTCGTCGAACAGGTCGAGATCGTTGTTTGAAGCCGCGCCGTCGGTGCCGATTCCAACGGAAATCCCGGCGTCCAACACCGTCTCTACAGGTGCCATCCCGCTTGCGAGCTTCATGTTCGAGGCCGGACAGTGGATCACGCCGGTCCCCGAGTCCGCGAGCAGAGAAATCTCCCGGTCGTCGAGGTGGATGCCGTGAGCGAGAAACGTGTCTTCCCCGAGCAGGCCGAGTTCGTCGGCGTATTCGAGCGGGCGAATCCCTCGTTCTTCGACGATCGGCTCGACCTCCTCGTGGGTTTCGTTCGCGTGGATATGGATCGGCACGCCGATCTCCCTCGCGCCCTCGACCGAAAGCGCGAGACAGTTTTCCGATACTGTTGTGAGGCTGTGGGGCATCACCGCCGTGTTGATCCGTCCTTCCGCGTTCCCGTCAAATTCGCGGGCAACCGCGATACTCTCCTCGACATCCGCCCGTGCCGCCTCGTCGTCCTTGCCGACCGTAACGATCCCGTGGCCGATTCGTGCGCGCATCCCCGATCGCTCGACGGCGGCGGCGATCTCCGCTACTTCGAAGTACATGTCCGCAAAGGCGGTGGTTCCGGATTTGATCATCTCGAGGATTCCCAGTTCCGTACCGGCGCGTACGTCTTCGGCGGTGAGTTCGGCTTCGGCGGGCCAGATGTCCTCGCGGAGCCACGCACCGAGCGGCTTGTCATCGGCGTAGCCTCGAAGTAAAGTCATCGCGGCGTGGCCGTGGGCATTGACGAGGCCGGGAATTACGAGACAGCCCTCCGCGTCGAGCGTTTCGTCGCCCGCGGACAGTTCGCCCGGATCGCCGACCGAGATAATTTCTCCACCGTCTTGATCCACGAGCACGTCCGCACGAGTGGCGGTCATATCCGGTAGCAGGACTTGTCCACCCGAGATCTGAAGCGTCGCCATACTCTCATCGTTCGCCGTGAGATCGCCTCAATCTGCCGGTCTCAGCGAAGGCCCATCCCGCCGTTGACGCTCACGATCTCGCCTTGGACGAACTCGTTTTCGAGCAGGTACTCGACGGTGTGAGCAACGTCTTCAGGCGAACAGGCGTACTCGGGAAGCAGCGTGCCGATGTTCTCGTGGCCGTGGAACTCCTCGTGTTCCAGAAATTCGACGATCTCGTCGTTCATCTCGCCCTCGACGGGTCCGGGTGCCACTGCGTTGACCTGCACACCTTCGGGACCGAGTTCACGCGCAAGCGCGCGGGTCAGCCCGTGCAACCCGGCCTTGCTCGCGGCGTAGGCGGCGTCGACCGTTCCATCGGTCCCGCCGATACTCGAGATGTTGACGATGTCGCCTCCCTCTGTTCCTGCCTCGGCCACGAGAGACGGTGCGGCCGCTCTGCTGACGTAAAACGCCCCACTGAGGTTCGTTTCGACGACCTCGTGCCATCTGTTCGGATCGATATCCGCGAGGCGAGTAGGGGAAATGATTCCCGCATTGTTCACGACGGCGTCCAGCCCACCGAACCGTTCGGCCGTCGTCTCTACCATCGCTTTGACCGCGTCGGGATCGCGCACATCGGCTTGTATGACGAGCGCCTCCGCGCCGCGCTCGCGGATAGCTTCGGCGACTTCCTCTGCATCCTCGACCGAGTCGCGGTGGTTCACCGCCACGTCGTGTGTTTCTGCCAGTCGAATCGCAACCGCCCGCCCGATTCCACGACTCGCGCCGGTGACGAGAACTGTCATGGTCGTTTTCCTGACCGCGAAGAGAAATACCTGTATCGGATCGCAAGGCAGTTGCCGCCCCCAGCGAATGAGTGGATATGAAGATCGCCGTCCCGAACAAGGGTCGTTTGCACGAGCCGACGATCTCGCTGCTCGAACGCGCCGGACTCCACATCGAGAACGGTGCGAACCGGAAGCTGTACGCCGACACTGTCGACCCCGAGGTGTCGATTCTCTACGTCCGGGCGGCGGACATCCCCGAATACGTCGCCGACGGCGCGGCCGATCTCGGGATCACCGGGCTGGACCAAGCCAGAGAGGCCAACCCGAGAAATATCGTCGATCTCCTCGATCTCGGGTTCGGGAGCTGTCGGATCGTCCTCGCCGCGCCCGAGGACGGCGAGATTACGAAAGCGGCGGATCTCGACGGAAAAACCGTTGCCACCGAGTTCCCGAATGTGGCATACGAACACTTCGCCGAGCGAGGGATCGAACCCGAGATAATCGAGGTCACGGGCGCAACGGAGCTTACGCCCCACGTCGAGATGGCCGACGCGATAATCGACATCACCTCGACCGGGACGACCCTGCGGATGAATCGGTTAGGGATTATCGACGAAGTTCTCGAAAGTTCGGCCCGTCTCTTTGCCCGCGAGGACGTAGTCGAGCACCCAAAAACCGAGCAGATCCGCACCGCGCTCCAATCCGTTCTCTCGGCAAACGGCAAGCGGTATCTCATGCTCAACGCGCCCGAAGAACGGGTCGAGGAGATCCGCGAAGCGCTGCCCGGACTCGGCGGGCCCACGGTGATGGACATCGCAGGGGAGGGCATGGTCGCAATCCATGTGGTCGTTGACGAACGGGACGTTTTCGAGACGATCACCGAGGTCAAGAAACTGGGTGCGAGCGGGATTCTCGTCACCGAGATCGAGCGCCTCGTCGAGTGAGCCGATGGAGTACCCCGTGCCCGAGGACGTTCACGCGATCCACCGGGCGGTCATCGAGTCGGACACGAAGACCGAACCGGGCGTTCGCACGCCCGAAGCGGTCGAGTCCGCGCTGCTTTACGTTTCTGAGGGGTATTTCGGGCAGGTTCCAGAAACGCTTCACGAGAAGGCGTTCCATCTGATGCGGCTGCTCGCAGCCGAACATCCCTACGTCGACGGGAACAAACGTACGGCATTGACCACCGCTGTCGTCTTTTATGCGCTCAATGACTACTATTTCGATCACGATGACCGTATTCGGACGATTCTCAAGGCGTTTGCTACCGATGAGCAACAGGCCGAAATCGAACCCGAACTCCGTTATTTCCGAGAGGGAACCGTCTGCGCTTTGCACGCCGACAAACCAGTTCAGCGCCTCACGAAACCAGCCGCTGATCGAGAAAGCATAGTCAAGCGGTTCGTCTCTTTCCATATTGAACGGCATAAAGAGACGTACGAGAAGCTTGCGCGCGAATGATTTATTTAGCGCAACTCAGGGACCGCAACACTGTCGTCGATCTCGACACTCCCGTAGCGCCAGCGCACCCACCAGACGGTCAGCAGACACGCCGCGACCATCGCACCAAAACCGAGTAATCCGGCTTCCGGGCCGAACGAACCGCCCGTCGCTGCCGTTGGCCCGCCCTGTTCGATATCAACGAGGCTCGCACCGAAGTCCAGCCCGCTGACCGGAAACCCATACACCGTGCCCTGAAAGAGGTTCCACGTCACGTGGAGTCCGATCGGGATCGCAAGCTCGCCTGTAAGAACGTAGCCGAGCGCTAACATCACGCCCGCAAACGAGATCGAAAGCGTGCTCACGAGGGTTGCGTTCGGGTTGCTCGCGTGGAGCGCGCCGAAAGCGAGCGAGGAGGCGATGGTCGCGAAGGCGATTGCGCCCCCGATCCCAAGTGGGCCGCGCGCACCCTCCGCGAGGTTCGTCAAGAGATACCCCCGAAGCAGGAGTTCCTCATAGATCCCGACGATGATGAAGAGGAGGAGACTTCCCACGACGACCCAGAGCAATGCCTCGCCCGCGAACACCGCTCTCACTTCGATCCAGCCCGCCGCAAGCTGAACGAGGAAGATCCCAGTCATCAACAGTCCACCGAGTGCAAGCCCAAAGACGCAATCTACCCACCACTCGCGATCGATCCCCAGCCCGAAATCGGCGAACCGCCGCCGATCGACGTAGCGACCGGCGAGCCAAACCCCGGCAATGGACGCGATTCCACTGAGACCCGTGGTAAAAAGGGCAAGTCCCAATCCCGCGGTCGCAAGTAGCGCCACATCGAGAATCGAGAGAACGAACAACGGCGGAATCATAAACAACGCGGTCACGACCGCGAGTATGATGACTCCGGCGATCACTCGTATGGGGGTTCGAGGTCGGTTCTCTTCTCCGTTCCAAACGGCTGATTTCAGGCTCATGTTGGGGCAGTTCCGAGGAGGGCAAGGAGGTTCTGGAGGGCGAACCCTAAGAGAAAGCTCACGGTGAAGTGAACGAGGGTAATGAGTCCGGCGATCCGGTAGGAAACCCCATACACCGACTGGATCACGATCACGTCGGCGGCGAGTGCGAGCACCGCCGCTGGGACGGGCAGACCAGCGAGCGTCAGCGAGAGGACGATCGTCGCCGGAACCATCCCCGCGAGCGCGTTCCTGATCGGGACGTCACCCAGCACGTAGCGAGCGGCGATATGCAGGGTAAGACAGAAACCAAAGCCCACGACGAGAAGACTCACGGCGAGGGTGAAAAGCGCACCCAGAACCATCGCCTATTCGAGTAGCCCGAGCTCTTCGAGTCGCGAGACGATCTTATCGACGGCGTGTTCTGCGTCCACGGGCTGTTTCCCACCCGTGATGACGAGCTTGCCCGATCCGAAGAGCAGCGCAACGACCTTCGGTTCGTCGAGGCGATAGACCAGTCCGGGGAACTGCTCGGGTTCGTACTCGATGTTTTCAAGACCTAACCCGATCGCGATGGCGTTCAGATTGAGATTTCGTCCGAGATCCGCCGAGGTAACGATGTTCTGGACGACGATCTCGGGATCGTCCTGCACTTGAATTTCGAGGTCGCGAAGCTTATCGAAGACGATCTGCAGACTTTCATGAACGTCGTCGGTCGATTTTGCCCCCGTACAGACGATCTTGCCCGAGCGAAAGATGAGCGCCGCGGATTTCGGGTTCTGGGTACGGTAGACGAGACCCGGAAACTGCTCGGGGTCGTAGTCAGCCCCATCTAAATCCATCGCCACGCTCTGAAGATCGAGTTCCTGCCCAATGCCCGTCGACGCGACCACGTTCTCGATGTTGATGGTCTCCTTTGG